>CAIOIN010000111.1 GCA_903858385.1 uncultured Microcaldota archaeon
CTCTTGATGCCTGCCCTTGAGGCGAGATTATTATCATGTTCTCCTTCTTCCACAGTCCGTCTTCGTTGAGCCTTTGCCAGAGCGCGTCCTTCTCGACTATGAGGACTGATTTCGCCTTCACGTCGACGAATTCTATGTCGTTGTCCACGTCGCTTGGTATCGCCCAGCCGCTTCTTCCCTGCTTGCTTGCGTCGATCTCGAACCTCTCGCCGTTGAACGTGTCCATTATCTTGATGTTGCCCGCAAGCACTCCCTTCCTGTTGGCATTGAGATTAAGATCCTCTCTCTTCAGGTCCAGCGCCACCTCGAGATCTTCGATCAGCGGATTTGATTCCGCCTGCTCGTTGAAGATGTTCTCGTCTATGTCCTCCCCCAAAGAGTATTTCAGCTGGTAAAAGAGGCCCCTTATCGAGGTGTGCAGGTTCTGGTCTATGAACTGGTGGCACTTTGAGGCTATCGCCATCGTCTGCATGAACCGCTTCGACTGGGCTATGTTCAGGAAGCTACGTTCCTCTTCCGCGCTGCCGAGCGACAGATATCCCTTTTTCTCGTCGAACTTTATGTTGGACCTGGTTCTCGCCGTAGCAGAGAACGTCGGATTCCTCCCCTGTTCCACATCCTTCAGTATCATCCTCCCGAACTGCTCCAGCGTCTCTTCTGGCTTCTTCGCGGCCTCTTTTTTATCCTTCAAATGATCACTTCTTCTCGTAGCCCCGAAGCTCCTTTATTATCGCATCCTTCCTTGCACCGTCCTTCAGCGCGTACTTGAGCACGTCAGCCAGCGTCTTTACGGGTATCAGCTTTATCTTCTTCAGCTTATCCTTGCTTATCGAAACGTCGTCAAGGTTGCTTGACGGGAGTATTACCGCCCTTATGCCCGCATCGATCGCGGCCTCGACCTTGTTGGTGACTCCTCCGACCGGAAGCACCTCGCCCCGCACGGATAGCGAGCCAGTCATAGCAATCGACTGGTCTACTGGCACGTTTTCCATTGCGGATATTATGCTCACCGCGACTGATATGCTGGCGCTGTCGCCCTCGACTCCCTCGATCTGCAGGAACTGCACGTGCATGTCGTAATTTGCCGTCTCCTTGCCCATGTGCTTCTTTATTATGGCGCTGACGTTCTTGACCGCTTCTGTAGCAGTTTTGCCAAGCCTTCCGGTTGGTATGAATTTGCCTTCGGATCTTGAGCCGGCCGGAGTCACTTCTGCGACTATTGGTATGAGCACTCCAGAATAGGTCGTGGCCGCGCCTATCACTGCAAGGCCGTTGACTTTGCCTATGCTGTAGCCCTTGACCCTGAACACATCATACCCCTTGCGGTATTCCAACTCTTGGGTGACGACCTGCCCCTCTATCGATGCGGCAAGCGTCTTGGCTGCAACAACGTCTTCCCTTGATACGAGTGCCCTTTTCTTCTCGACCGCGATGTCCCCTGCAGCTCTTACGAGGCCGCCGAGGTCTCTCAAAACAAGCGTCATCCTCTTCTTCCTTCCCGATCTTCTCCTTGCCTCTTCGGTTATCTCGTCTATGGCGCTCTCGTCGAATTGAGGCACCTTGCCATCCTTCTGGACCTCCTGCGCTATGAACTGCTCCAATAGATTCCTATCAACCTTGTTGTCCTCCATCGTGGATTCCATGTAGACCTCGTAGCCGTAGCCGCGGATCCTTGACCTCAATGCGGGATGCATGTGCTGCAGATCCTGGAGGTTGCCTGCAGCGACAAGTATGAAGTCAGAAGGCACCGGTGCGGTCTTCACGAGAGCGCCGGAGCTCATTTCACTCTGGCCGGTTATCGAATATTTTCGTTCCTGCATTGCCGTGAGAAGTTCCTGCTGCGCCCTCGGCTCGAGGTTCGAGATCTCGTCTATGAACAGGACCCCTTTGTTCGCCTTGTGCACCGCGCCGCTCTCGACCCTGAGATGCGCAGGCGTTCCGAGCCCGCCGCTCTGAAGCGGGTCGTGCCGGACGTCACCGAAGAGGGCGCCTGCCTTCGCTCCGGTCGCGTCTATGAACGGCGCGTGGGTCAAGCCAGTGTTGTCGACTATGAGCTTGGGCTCGTTTGTTTCTCCGGCGCCCGGGATGCCAACCCTTTTGGCAAGGCCGCCTATGAATATGATCATCGATCCGAATATCAGTATGCCAAGCATCAGAGCGGCAAGAACTATCAGTTCATAGCCTTTTACCAGGCCGCTCAGGGATACGGCAAAAATCGCTATCACGAGCACGATGATCACGGGCGCGAGCCAGTTGCTGCCCTTGTTCATCGCCATCCTGTTCTTCATCCTTTCCTTCTGCAGCGTGATCCTCCCCTGCCCATCGCCAAGCTTGTCTCCAGGCTTGTAGTCAGGGTAGGTCTTGACGTCCTTTACAATGGGCTCGTTCTCGTCGTTCGGGTTCCTATAGACTAGAACATCTTCCAGATCTGTGGTGGGCAGCAGCTCCGCCATCGCCTGCGCGAGCAGCGTTTTGCCAGTGCCCGGAGAACCTATCAGCAGCACGTGCCTTCTCTGCCGTGCAGCCTTCTTTATTATCTCCACTGCCTTCCTCTGGCCTATCACCTGGTCTATCAGGTTTTTAGGTATCTTCACTTCCGCAGTGGTCTTAGACTTCGCCATACTATCGATAATACGCGTTATAAGTATAAAAAGCTGAAGGTGTTTAGAGAGTGGGGAAGGTTAATTGAAGGATTACGCTCTAAACATCCTCTCTTACGCTTCTCTGGAAAGTTTTAAATACGTTGACGCCTAAAATAGTATTGAAGGTGCTTTTTATAAAAATTAGAGACATAAAACAGCAGTCTGACAGCGTGCTCAACGGCATGATCGGTCAGCTGTCGCTGGAGCTGAGCATCGAGAGGCGGAAGATAGCTTCTACTGGAGTGTCAAGCAAGGTCTTCAAGAACCGGGAGATACGGAGGACCATAGCAAGGATCAACACGGTGCTGAAAGAGAGGGGTGCAAAGGTCTAAAATGCCAGATATATGCCCAAAGTGTGGCCTGCCGCTTGAAATCTGCGTCTGCAACGTACTCGATAGGGAAACGGAGACGAAGATAAAGGTCTACATCAAGAAGGCCAAGTTCGACAAGGTTGTTACGGTAGTAGAAGGCATCAGTCCGGAGGAGATAGAGAGGACAGCGAAGAGCCTTAAGAGGATGCTCGCTTGTGGGGGAACCTACAAGTCTAATTATGTTGAACTGCAGGGAGAGCACCGGCAGGCTGCGAAGAAGGCCCTTGAGAGCATCGGCTACAAGCCGGACAGCATAGACGTCGCCTGATTCTGACGTGATTCTGATAAACTTATTAAGTTTGTTAGCCAATGGTCTCTGTCTACTTAGGCGTTTTTATGGCGGTGTTGGGGATTGAGAGCAGCGCACACACCCTTGGCATAGGCATAGCCGACCATGGAAGGATCGTTGCAAACGTAAAGCGCATGTATGATGTCGGAGACAGGGGCATGATACCTTCGAAGGTCGCAGATTTCCACGCGAAGAACATAGGAAGGCTGATGAAGGAAGCTCTGCAGCATTGTGGATTGGGCATTGGGGATATCGACGCAATCGGCTATACTAAAGGTCCTGGGATTGGATCGTGCTTGAGGATCGGCCAGCTGGCCGCACTTGCCCTTTCTGAGAGATACCGATTGCCGCTTTATGATGTCAATCATGCAGTAGCGCACATCGAGATAACAAAACACATGTTCGGGCTGTCGGACCCGTTGGTGCTCTATGTAAGCGGCGGCAACTCGCAGATACTCGCAATCGAGGAAGAGCCTTACCGGCATTATCACGTCTACGGTGAGACCTTCGACATAGGAGTTGGTAACATGCTAGACAGTTTCGCGCGTTCTGCGAGGCTTGATCCCGCTTGGGGGTCAACCGTCGCAAAAGTTGCAGAAGGTGGCAGTTATGTGGAACTGCCATACACAGTCAAGGGCATGGACTTCACCTTCACCGGGCTTTTGACCAGCGCTATGAAGGCGCTAAAGACAAGAGACTTGAAAGATGTGGCGTATTCGCTGCAGGAAACCGCTTTTTCCATGCTGTGCGAGGCCACTGAAAGGGCGCTTCTCCTGAAGGGCAAAAAAGAATTGATCCTGTGCGGCGGAGTGGCGCAGAGCAAAAGGCTTCGGGAGATGCTTGACATCATGGCAGCCTCGCACAATGCAAAGTTCTGCGTGGCGCCAAACGAGTTCAATGCGGACAACGGCGCGATGATAGCGCTCGTGGCGGAGAAAATGCTTGAAGCGGGAGTGAAGGCAAGGATTGAGAGGTGCACGATCAATCAGAAGTACAGGATAGACTCGGTGAGGATAGAATGGTGAACAGGATATCTGAGGGGGCCGAGGCATTCATCTACGGAATCAGGATTCTTGGAATCGATGCCGTCGTGAAATACAGGGCGGCGAAGAGGTACAGAATAGCAGAGATGGATAAACGGATAAGGTCTGACCGGACCAAAAAGGAAGCGCGGATAATGACTGCCGCGTTGGAGGCAGGAGTGAACGTCCCTTCGGTGCTTTTTGTTGATGAATACGACATATGCATGAGCAGGATAGATGGCAGTGGATTGAATGCTTTGGCGGCTTCCAAGACGATTGCCAAGAGTATTTTCCGCAAACTAGGCGTATGCGCAGGAAGACTCCACAACGCAGGGATTGCACATGGCGATTATACTCCTGCAAATGTGATGATGGACAGCAGCGGCGAACCTTGGATAATAGATTTCGGGTTGTCAGAGATGACCGGCTCGATGGAAGATAAAGCCTTGGATCTGCTGCTGATGAAGCGCAGCATCAACACCATGCAGTTCCGCGCCTTTGCTGATGGGTACAAAGCGCAGGGCAAGGATGCTGCCGGAGTAATGAAAAGATTGGGCGAGATAGAGAAGAGAGGCAGGTACCAGACGCGTACGCTGCTTGCAGAAGACGATCCTGCCGATTAGACGAGATCTAGGGCCGCGAACATAAATGGCATGATTATTGTTGCATCTCCGTCTATCGTCACATACTTCGCCTTCTCCTTGACCTTGCCCCACGAGACCGCTTCCGTGAGCCTTGCTCCAGACAGGCTGCCGTCGAACTGCGTCGCAGTGGTAATGTAGACTGCGTAGTCGAGGCCGCCCTTGAACTGGTTCCACCAGATCGTGTGGTGCTTGCTTATGCCACCGCCAATCATCAGCGCTCCAGTGATCTTGTTGTCGAAGGCTATGTTGCTCAGGTCCAGTTCGTCGCGTATCAGGTTTAGCTTGAAATCGTGGGTCTGCGAGAATATGCTCAGCGCCGTTCCGAAGGCGCCGTCGAGTATGCCAGGGCAGAATATCGGGACCTTGTGCAGGTATGCCTGCCTTATTATCGAATTGTCGTCCTTGATCCGCATGCCGAATTCCCTGATGAGCTCGGCCGCGCTGTATTCCTTCTTGTAGTCTTTCGACTTGTAGATCTGGTCCATTATCTCGTTGAAGCCGTCCTCCAGCCTCATGCCGTACTCCTTGTTCTCGATGAAGACGTTGCCCAGCCGGTATACGCCTATCTTGTGCAGCGCGGCATCGTCGGCCTCGAACTCGCCCATCGAGTACTTGCCATGGAATGACCTGGCTATGTCGTGGTCCAAGGTTCCTCCAGTCGTTATTATTGCGTCGAAATACTTCACCGCGCTTGCAAGGACGCCCCGCAGGCCGGTAGCAACCAGGTCAGCGGGAAATGATAGGAAATTGTAGGACGAGTCGTCCTTCACCATGTCCCCCAATATTTCTATGCCGCGGACCATGTGCTGCCCGGAGAAGCCGCCCATGTCGTTCATTGAGCTTATGAGCTCTGAAACCTTCATGCCTTTCTTGAGCTTGATGTCCTTGACGCCATTCTTCAGGATTGCCTTCTTGTTGTACATGCTATCATAGATACTTGCAAACCAAAATTTAAAAGCTGCTTGTCGCTCCCGTGGCCTGCACACCGCGCAGGTTGAGGCAACAAACGTCGCGCTTTGGTTGCAATAGCTTTTTATCTTTTTAGGGTGTCATAATAGCATGGCGACAGAAGAGAAGGTGGAGAGGCTTAGCGCTGACGATGAAGAGATACTGCGTTTTATAGAGAGCGCAAGGCCGAAGATATACGTTGTAGGGACTGGAGGAAGCGGCAGCAACACAATATCACGATTAACAGGGATAGGAGTGCAGGGCGCGACGCTGGTCGCGATGAACACCGATGCGGCACATCTTGTAAGAACAAAAGCAGAGAGGAAGCTGTTGCTCGGCAAGAGGACCGCACGCGGAATGGGGGCGGGAAGCGACTGCAGAGTAGGAGAAGAGGCGGCGATAGAGAGCAAAGAGGAGGTGAAGCATCTGTTGGGAGATGCACAGCTTGTGTTCATAACGTGCGGGCTTGGAGGCGGAACAGGAACCGGCTCGATCAGCATGATAGCGCATGAGGCAAAAGAGGCGGGCGCGCTGACCGTGGCCATAGTCACCCTGCCGTTCTCCAGCGAGGGCAAGGCAAGGATGAGGAACGCGCTTGAAGGACTCAACAAGCTCAGGAAGGTCACTGACACTACGATAATCATACACAACGACAAGCTCCTTTCGGTGGCGCCGGACCTGCCGCTTAACATGGCGTTCAGGGTTTCGGATGAAGTGCTGTCCAATGCAACGAAAGGGATAGTTGAGATGGTGACGAAGCCGGGAATGGTAAACCTGGATTTCGCGGACCTTAGGGCGGTCTTGAAGGATTCTGGTTATGCAGTCATAGGCAGCGGAGAGGGCGTGGGAACGAGCGACGGAACAAGCAGGGCCGTGGTTGCATTGGAGAACGCGATAAAGAGCCCCATGCTCGATGCGGATCTCTCTAACGCGAAGAAGGCGCTGGTCAACATAATCGGCGGGGACAGCCTCACGCTCAGGGAAGCGGAGACCATATTCCAGGACATCTCAGGTAGGATAAGCGGCGACGCCATGCTGAAGTGGGGCGCAAGGATAGAGCCCGACATGCAGAAGGACGCGTTGCGCGTCATGATAGTGGTCAGCGGAGTCGAATTCCCGGAGTATACTGAAAACGGGATATCGAAGAGCCTCAAGAAGATGGAGGAGATAGACCTCGACGAGATGTTCGAAGAGGAGAAGAGGGAGAAAGCGCAGACCTCGTCCTGACTAGAGTTAAGAAAAAAAGGAAAAGAAAGACTTGTCCTTATCAGAGCAGCGCGTGCAGTATGAACAGCGAGCCGAACACCAGGCATACGGTGTTGGCCAGCTTCACGAGCACGTGCAGAGCAGGCCCGGCGGTGTCCTTCAGCGGATCCCCGAAGGTGTCTCCGGTGACTGCCGCTTTGTGGGCTTCCGATCCCTTGCCGCCCATGTGTCCTTCTTCTATGTACTTCTTGGCGTTGTCCCAGGCTGCCCCTCCGGTGTTCATCTGCATCGCGAGTATGAACCCTGAAAGTGTCACTCCAATAAGGAATGCTCCGACAGATTCGGCGCCTAGGGTGAAGCCTATGATAAGGGGCACCACTACCGGCAGCAACCCTGGCACTATCATCTCCCTCTGGGCTGCAACTGTGGCGATGTCTATCGCTCTCGAGTAATCCGGCTGGCCCTTGCCAGTCATTATTCCCTTTATCTCCCTGAACTGCCTCCTGACCTCTTCGACGATCTTGAACGCTGCCTTTCCTACCGCGCGTATCGCGAACGAGGCGAAGACGAACGGAAGCAGTATTCCAATGAAGAGCCCTATCATTATCTGCGGCGAGACTATGTTCACTGAGGTTATGTGCGTGACGTCGAGGTAGGCAGAGAAAAGCAGCAGCGCCGCCAATCCCGCCGATGCCATGGCATAGCCCTTGGTCAGCGCCTTGGTGGTGTTTCCAGCCGCATCGAAGATGTCCGTTATCTTTCTCACCTTCTCGTCGGCTTTTGACATCTCTGCGATACCTCCCGCATTGTCAACGATCGGCCCGAAGCCGTCCATGCCCAGTATCATTCCCGCTATCGAGAGCATGCCCATGGTGGCGACCGCAATCCCGTAGATGCCGCCCATATATGACGTTATGCCCGTTGTCGAAGCTGCGAATAGCGTACCGAGATAATACGACAGCAGTATGGCTACCGATATTACGACTACAGGCATGCCCGTGGATTCAAGTGATATCGCGTATCCGCGGATTATGTTGGTCGCGTGCCCCGTCTTAGATGCTTCAGCAATTTCCTGCACCGGCTTGTGGCTCTTCGACGTGTAGTACTCTGTTATCAGCACTATGATCAGGCTCGCTACCAGGCCCACGACCGCTGCGAAGAACAGGTCGTTGCTCAGTATCGTGTAATGTATCAGTATGTAGAATCCGATCATCGAGAAGATGCAGGTGGCTATGATGCCGTTCCTGAATCCGATCATCGGGTCCCTGCGTCCCTTGGACTTGACGAAAGGTATTCCAAGTATCGAAGAGAATATGCCGACAGACCTTGCCAGCAACGGGAATATCACGAAGAAGAAGTTCTGCGTGACCGCGTACAATGAGAATCCGATTATCATGGCCGCTATGTTCTCTCCTGTCATGCTTTCGAAGAGGTCTGCGCCTCTTCCGGCGACGTCCCCGACGTTGTCCCCGACGTTGTCGGCGATGACCGCCGCGTTCCTCGGGTCATCTTCCGGAATCCCGGCATCGACCTTGCCGACTATGTCAGCGCCCACGTCAGCAGCCTTGGTGAATATCCCTCCCCCGAGCTGCGCGAACAGCGCCGACAGCGAGGCGCCGAAGCCGAAGCCCACGATCAGGGATGGATTGTTCCCATAGAGCAGGAAAAGGCTCGTCACGCCCAACAGGCTGAGGCCTACATTGAACAGGCCCATGACAAGTCCGCCGTAGAATGATATCTTCAAAGGCTTCTCCATGCCGAACTTTGCCGCGTAGGCGGTCCTGGCGTTCGCCTTTGTTGCGACGTCCATGCCCACGTATCCGGCCAGCAGCGAGAATATCGCGCCCAGAAGGAATGCGAATGCGGTCTTCAGGTCGAAGACCAGGTAAAGCAGGATGGTCAGGATGATTGATATTATGCTTATGGTCTTGTACTGCCTCTTGAGATAGGCTGTCGAGCCCACCCTTATGGCCTTGGCAATCTCCGCCATCTTCTTGTTCTCGACCGTCTGTTTCGAGATCCAAAGGGACAGGATCACTGCGACCGCTAGAGACAATATTCCGGCGAAATAAGCAATTTCTAGGATTATGGTATCACTATCTTCGCTCTGCGCCCAGTCGAATGGCTGAGGTGGAGTCAAAGTAGTTTCTAATATTTAGTTAATGTTTTTAAGGCTTTCCTTCGGGGCGAACGCGCGGGGCGCGATGCGGGGCAAGGATTTAATAGCTGTAATGAGCAGTCAAACCGGAGTGATTGGATGGACTACAATGAGAGGGGCAACATAAGCGCGAAAACTCTGGACTTGAACAGGGCGAGGCAGTCGCTGATCGAGGAATTTCAGGCTATAATGTGGTATGACGAGCGCGCAGACGCGACTTCGGACAAGGAACTCAAGGATGTCCTTGCGCACAACAGGGACGACGAGAAGGAGCATGCGACGCTGCTGCTCGAATGGATAAGAAGGAACGACAAGGCCCTTGCCAAGAAGCTTGAAGAGATAATCTTCAAGAACGGCAAGCTTGAAGAGTTGTGGGACTGAACGCCAATGGGTCAAGCTCAAGCATGCAGGGATTCATATATCTCCGCCGCGCCCTTGACCATTATGTACAGCACCAGTATCGCTATGAGGGCGTAGCCTATGCTCATCGGATAATACCGTGGCTGGATGTAGGCAAGCATCAGGTATGAGAATGCTACAAGCTTCAGCACGGCAGACCCGGCCCTCCCTACGATGTTTGAAGAGTACACCATCTGAGCGAAGCGCGTCTTCATCTTTGAGGAGGTTCCCTTTGAAGCCATGAGCGCGTCGGCGATGGAATGCCGCATTATCACCGCTATCACTATTATGAGCGGGATCATTTGCAAGTAGAGGAACAGCGCCCAGAGCGAGTATTCGGTTATCCGGTCGCCGGCGATGTCAATCCTCGGGCCGAATTTTGCGGTCTTGCCTATCGACGCCTTCGCGGCCTTTATCTTCTTCGCATTGGTGTTGTCTCCCAGCGAGTACCTTAGGTAATCAATGAAGCTTATTGCCCCCTTGCTCTGCGAATGCAGGGCGGCGAAACCGTCAAGCCCGTCAGCAGCAATCGATGCCGCAAGCAGTATTATGGGTATTGTCGGGTTGACCTTCAGCAGCACCAGGTAGACTATGGGCACTATCAATGCGATCCTTGCCAGGGTTATGATGTCAGCGCTTCTCATGTTCTCGACGGCGTGTAGTTTATCTGGATGTTTAAGCTCTTGCTTGTCATGTAGTCCTTGCTGAACACTACTACAAAAAGCTTCGTGCTGTTGTCTATCATGGGCAATCGGTAGTTGAGCGTGTAGTTTGCCGTGCCCTCAGGCGGCAGCGTCTTCAGTGTGGTCCCGAGCACGTAGCCTTCGTTGTTCGGGCTTCTGCTGACCATCAGGAACGACACTGTCTCGTTCGACCTTCCGTTGTTCGTCAAATTCAGGTATATGCCGCCTAGGCTGAACTGATAGTTATGGGTGTAGTTGTTTAAACTCACGTAGACTATCGGCATCATCTGGTTTATGTGCAGCGTATCCTTGGCTGCATAAGAGTAATGCAGACATATCGTAGCCACAAGGACGACCGCAATCACGGCAAGAGCAGAATACGCCATGGGTTTTTTCGTTTTGAGAATGTCCTTCTCCGCCATGTCGCGCCTGTCCTTGTGGTAGAACATCAGCAGCAGCAGGGGCACATACGGTATCGCGTATATCGATATGTTTCTCCATGCAAGGAAGAAGGCGAATGCCGGCGCAAGAACAAGGACTGCCTTCGCGCTCTTGGTGTAGAGGTATAGCATCGCAAGCGCCCAGATCAGGAAGAGCCCGGATGCGATCTCCATCGCAAGGTATGGCGCGGGGAAGAAGCTTATGAAGAACTGCATCAGGTTGGGCCCGTAGAAGGGCAGCTTCGTCGATCCGAAGAGTGCGAAGATGTTTCCTATCGTGGCCATGGGCGAGAGCGCCACGAAATATATATTGACCATCACGAATACCGCGGCCGATGCGAGTATCTGGTTCCGCATGCCTTTCCAGCCGCGATGCCTGAATGTGAGGATATAGAAGAACGGCAGCGCGAACCAGGCAACCTGAGTGACGCTTGCGCCGAGACCCAGAAGTATGCCGGATAGGACTGGCTTTTCCTTGAATATGTACGCAAAGAGCAGGAAGACGGATACCGCGAGGAAGGTGTTCGACACACTCGCAAGCGAGAATGCGAGCGCGAGCCATGCGGCTATCGGGATGAGTGCGCTGTTGTTGAATCCAGATTTGTAGTAGACCGCGAACGAGGACAGAATGCTCAGGAACACTAGTATCGCGACGAAGCTGTAGAAGGAGGTGACGCCAAGCGCTGTGACGGGCGCATAGGACAGGAAGCTCAGGGCAGGATAATCATAAGCGTATTCGTAGCTACCGTTCAGCAGGACCGTGGGCATTATTCCCCTTGCATTCAGTATTGGCGCCATGCTCTGCGTGTAAGGATTCACGCCGTTGAGGAACAGTTGAGAGGCATAGTAGTTGTAGGCGAGCTCGTCGACCCCGCCCCACCCATTGTTGGAGAAAGAATACATAGCTTCATAGGCCAGCACAGACGCAAGGATCAGGAACACCGCGAGCACTGCCAGTGACCTAGCCGTCAGATGTTTTTCCTTGCTCTTGTAGTCTTTTGCTGCCCGGCCTATGGCGTAAATCGAGACTATTGATAAGATGACTGCGAGCGAAACCCGGAAAATCGCGTTCGCCGCGCCGCTCAGCACTCCAGGCGATATGAGGTTGAATGAGAGGTCGTAATACATGAGTAATATTGAGATGATCGCAAGAACGGTCAGTGCCATTTGCCCGTTCGCAGAATGGTCGAAGTACCTTTTATAGGAGAGGAGAAAGATCGCGGCTGAGAGCAGTGCGAGGATGAAGACGAGGAGCATCGCGAGAGCGGAGAAGTATTGCTGCTCGGTAAATGACAGGAAGGATACCCCGAGATCGAGTATCGCGAGCGCGAACGCCAGGTGCGTTTTCTCCATATTTAGGTATGGTCATGCGCTAATAATAAGTTTGCTTTGGGTTTTGTGCGATTCCGATGTTTGATGGAGCAGGACGCACGCAGGCAGGGTCGAAGCCGCTCAGCAGCCGCAATAATCGCACTCGCATGCGCATTCCCCGTAGCCGCACCCCTGACAATACTGCCCGGTGCAGCCGATGGAGGTGGAAGCCGAGGTTGTGCTGGTGTAAACTGAGGTTGAGTCGCTGGTGGATGTTGGAGCACTGGTAGTAGTAGAGGCGCTGGTGGTCGAGGCGCTTGTGGTCGATGAAGCGCTGGTGGTCGATGTGCTGGAAGTTGAAGTGACTGATGTTGAGGAGGTTGTGGTGGCCGAGGTTGTTGTCCCGCCTATGACCGTACTGGTGGATGTGACGGAGGTCGAC
>CAIOIN010000112.1 GCA_903858385.1 uncultured Microcaldota archaeon
CTTTCCGAGATGCCTGTCGGATCCCTCAAGCAGATCAAGCTCGAAGGCAGGGATGACATCGCGATTGCTAACGTAAGCGGAAAGATCTATGCGATGCGCGGCATATGCAACCATAGAGGGGGACCGCTGGGCAAGGGCAAGCTCGATGGCAGCGTGATAACCTGCCCGTTTCACGGAGCCAAGTGGGACATCAAGACCGGCAAGCTGGTGGAGTTCGGGGTAGAACTCGAGAACGAACCGGTCTACAAGACCGTTGTCACTGGCGATGACGTCTTCGTCGAATTTTAAAAGTCATTGGTGAGATCGCTGAATAAACCAAGTTTAGAACCCATGCTGAAGGAGTTGCGAGAGATATTGCTAAACAACTCGAGCTTCCCAGATGAGAGAAAACTGGACAATGACGAGATAAGGGAGAATCTGCTGAGGTTCAAGAAGAGGTTCAAGCCGAAGTACAGCATAGACGTGGACATAAAGACTGTCCATTCGTTCCTCAGGAGGAACAAATTCTTCGAGACCTACAGGTGGTATCTAGGCGCATTCCAGAAGATGGGCTCCAGGCTGATACTCATCGAGGGCGCGGACGCGGTCGGCAAGACCAGCCTCACCGTGCCTCTGAGCCAGAAATTAGGGGCTATGCCGATAGAGAACCAGGCCGCGAACCTGTTCTACGAGATGTTCAAGCTGCCGCGGCCCTACAAGGTGGCGGTCGCAGATTACAACGACAATATCGCCATAGGCCTTCTGTTCTACATGTGCATGAACCTGTTCGCCCTGGAGAAGGCCTACGGGGCCTTCAAGAGCGGATACAAGTATGCAGTGATAGACAGCTCTTTGCTGAGGACGATGTCGTCGAGGATAGCGATACCTGCGACGGGCAAGGACAGCGAGCTCCAGATCGACCAGGGCATCTACGACCTTGTGAAGAACAAGCTGAACAAATACTATTTCAACGCGGTGAAGAGCCATAAGAAATCGCTGTTCTTCATCTTCATGTACGCGAGCGACGGCGTGAGGCGCCATCAATCGGAGGGTGAGGGGAGAGAATACCTTCATTATGAATCAAACAAGAAGTACGCCAAATTCGTCGAGCAGTACCTGCGCGAAAACCAGGTTGCGCTGAGGCGTGCGGGTGTTCCGCTCGTCTCGATGCTGCTGGTCACCCAAAAGGAAAAAGACGCGGCAAACATCATAAAGTCGAAGATAAGCGTCGACGAGGTCTTCGTCCGCACAGACAGCATGGACGTCGACATCGAGAAGAAGGTAAAGATGGTACTGGATGCGATGACCGCGGATTTCATGGAGCTGCACGGCGACCCGAAGTGCTGCTGGCTGTGAATGTCACAGTATCTCTGTCCTAAGCTTGTACATCTTGAATTCCTCTAGCACGGGCTTCTTGTAGATCAGCCTGCAGAAGGCCTCGAACTCGAACAGGGCGCCGGTAAGCGCATTGTGCGGCTTGGGTTCTGTAGGCATCCCTATCAGCCGATAAAGCTTTGTCGCAGAGAAATCGTTCCTCACATAAGAGACCTTGCCGTCCCTTGCATGATCCACCGGCACCTTCATCCCCCTGGACGCAAGATGGCCGTACCCGATCGAATGCAGGTCTATCGTCCTGTGCGAGATGAAATCAAATCTCTTGTACCTTTCGAAATACGCGTGAAGATAACCCGTATCAAAGGCCGGATTTTGCCCGGCTATGGTGTGGCATTGGTTCTCATGCATGAACTCCGATACGTATGAACAGACTCTCTCTGGAGAATGTGCGTGCTCCAGGACCTTGCAGTTGTCCTCGCCGTCCTTGCAATCGCATTTTCTGTTCAATTCATTGAGCGTGAAGCCGCACACCGCAAGCGCAGACTTGTCTATCTTTGCCCCCCTGAATGGCCTGAAGACGCGGTAATAGCGCTTGAGCTCGCCGTCCCTGAATGTCACCATGCCTACCGATGCTATTGCCCCTTTCCTCGTGTTGAGGCTCGTGGCCTCCAGGTCCACAACGGCTACGCCATCAAGGTAATCCATCAAATCATTCCCCTGCATGGAAAGGAAGAGCAGTTTATTCCTAAATAACTTTGTGTGGTAAGAAGGAGTTTCACATAAGCCAACGATATCGGCAACTGACGATGTGGGCAGGAGCCTATAAGTATCTCCTAAGCCTTACACTCTAACGTGGAAGAGTGGTTGAGACAGCTACGGAAAGATGAAGAGAGGAATGTAAAATCAGATGCATAAAGTCAATGAAAATGTATCGGTCTTACAAGATAAAAAAAGCTGTTGATATGGCCCGCACACTAGATCCGGATTCTAAAAAAGTCATAATCAAGATATTCGACAGGAAGACCTCGGAAGAGAAGAAGCCTCATACGTGCAGCGTCTGCGGCGTGTACAAGCGGGAGATAGAGAAGGGCAACAAAGAGGCATTGGAGTTCTACAAGGCGCACATCAAGGACGTGGCGCAGAGGAACAACGGCGTGACCTTCGTCCTGTACGGAAAAATAAAGCGATTGATGCTGCCGTCAAAGAAGGATAACGACAAGCAGGCGCCGTTCTAATCGTTCGGAAGCTGCGGCAAACGTTGATCGACTAATCAAAGGATAAAGCATAAGTATCTCCTGGATGCCTGATATCGGCGTATTGAATGGCGACAACTGATAAAATAGTGTCAGCGGACATGTACCTGAGCTCCGCGCTCAGGAAAGAGGCTGTCTCTTATATGAGCGCCACTTACGACTGCCTCGGCTCGGGTCTGATGCGCAGGGACGAACTGTCCAAAATAAATCCGGATGTCGTATTCATGCCGAAGAAATTCGAGAAGGGAGAACTGATCGCGTACGGCATGGCGATAAACGGGAACATCCATATATACGGGAGCAGCGCCTTTGCGATACCTCACGAGTTTGGGCACCTCTTGATGAGTGATGAGACTGTCAACGACTCCGTCCTGCGAATGCTCGAGAAAGACCCTATCGCAGGTAATGTCAGGGGGAAGCTCGTGGATGCCTTTACTGCAGGCGATTACGGAAAATATTCGGACATCCTAGAAAAAGCGCACATGGGAGCCCCTGGGGCTTTCGCTCATGCGTTATCAGAAGCTTTGGCGTACTTTTTAGATTCCACATTCCGCA
>CAIOIN010000113.1 GCA_903858385.1 uncultured Microcaldota archaeon
CCGATCTGTGGCGAACCTGAAGAGCGTCTATATCTACGGCGCCTTCGGCGTGCTCACGATAATACTCGGCATACTGAACATCAAGGACTACCTCGCTCCCAGGAGCCTCGGCTTTGCGATGGAGGTCCCGCTCCGCTGGAGGCCCAAGATGTTCGGCACGATGGACAAGATATTGTTCAAGTTCGCCTCCATACCCGCTGCGTTCATTGCAGGGGTGCTTGTGACTGCATTCCTTCTTCCGTGCATAACCGGGCCATATTTCGTTGCAGGCAGCCTCCTGAAGGATCTGCCCATCAGCACGGCAATAGCGTGGCTTGCCTATTACAACTTCCTCTTCATATTCCCGATGCTCGTGATAACGGCCCTTGTCTATGCCAGCTTCACCAGCGTAGAGAAGGCGCACGCCTTCAGGGAGAAGAACATACCCAAGCTCCATCTGTTAGCCGGACTGATGCTGCTGATCGTAGGCATAGTGATACTCTCACAGGTCCTGTAGCCAAAGATTGCCGCTGCGGCTAGTTCTTATATCTATTCCTGCAATACCATCTTTCAAAGCGATGCGTGCGAAGAGCGAATCGCAAAAGTGCATCAGATGGAATCGAAAAAGATAGACCGGATAATAAAACTGCTGCCTGGGCGGAACTGCGGGGCGTGCGGCTTCGGCTCCTGCCGGGGGCTTGCCCGTGCCGTTTCCGATAATCCGGAAGCGGTCTATAACTGCGTCACGCTCGGACCGGAGGAAAAGGACTCGATACTGAACCTGAAGTGATCATGCTTTCTTGGGCAGGAAGCTGATGCTGAAGCGCGATACCCTGTTCTTCTTGTCGAAGAAGAAGCTTGCATCGAATCTCTTTCTGCCGAACATCAAATCCAGCCAATACCGGTCGTCATCCCACATCCTGTCGTAAGGTATACTATCGATGTCGAACCATTTCAGCCTGCCTTCGCTGGAATCCCTCATCCTTCCCGAAAAGCTCTTGCTCGAAAAGAGGTGCACGACCCAGTCGGGGTTGCTGCCGCCAGCGAAAGAAAAGATGAGCTTGCCGTGCTCGAAGAGATTTTTCACATTCAGTCCGGTCTCTTCCCTCACCTCCCTGATTGCGCACTCCATCGGCGTTTCGCCTTTCTCCATCTTGCCTCCGGGGCAGTTCCAGTAGCCTTTGCTCACGCCCTGGTTGGCAAGTTTCAAAAGCACCTTATCGCCTTTTATCAGATGGCAGTTCGCAGCATACACGGTCATGTCAGCACCAAAATCTTTGCACGCAGAAGCTTTTTATTGCTGCGGTTAAATCTTATATAGCCGGCTGCAGCGTGCAGCCGCCTGTGTTGTGGTGGGCGCGATAAGCTTGATCGAGGAGTACCAGAGGCCGATAGTCGCAGCGCTTTTCATGCTCATAATAATCAGCGCCCTCTACTTCTCGTTCACGCATTTCGAGGGCCCGAGCGAATACGGAGACGACCCAAACTACCTGTACATCGCATCTGGCGTACTCCACGGCAACTTCCATCTTGATCCCGGCTACATATTCTCAACGAGGCTGACCGAGGCCTTCGCGATAGCGTTTTTCTATTACCTCTTCGGCATAAACAACCTGAGCTCTTCGCTCTGGAACATCACCTCATACATCGGCATCATCATCGTCACGTTCCTCTTCGTCCGGATGCTTTACGATGACAAGGCGGCGCTGCTCAGTGCGTTCGTCGCCAGCATCTTCCCGATAGTAACGGAGTACGCCGTCAACATCGGCGAGGACATACCGCTTACGTTCCTATGCTCGCTCGCCATACTGCTCTTCCTGTACGGCGAGAGGCTGAAGAGCAAGGCGTACTATTTCTGCAGCGGTGCGCTGCTCGTGGCCGCGTGGCTGACGAGCTACGAAGCCGGCATAGTCATAGCGTTCGTCCTGCTCTACGGATTCATAGAGATAATACGAAAGAAGGCCAAGCTCGACCGCACGGGCATCTTCTTCGTCTACGGGATAGCGGTCATGTTCCTGATCGTCTTCGCATTCAGCCAGATGAACGCGAAGGCGCCCTTCATAACCATCACCGAGAATCTCAGGTTCTACAGCGGCGTCGGCACAAAGGTCAACGGCCTTCCGACCATACCGAGCACCAACCAGGATCTGATGTACTACCCGCGTTCGATGTTCCCGTACGAAATAATCCAGATGATCTCGCATCAAGGGGTCGTCGGGGCGGTAGAAAACCTCGTCGCGCTGATCGTCTCTCCGATGCAGAACAGCGAGTTCGGCTTCTACT
Organism: uncultured Microcaldota archaeon; assembly: GCA_903858385.1. Taxonomy (GTDB): domain Archaea; phylum Micrarchaeota; class Micrarchaeia; order Micrarchaeales; family Micrarchaeaceae; genus CAIOIN01. The sequence continues at coordinate 2,263 of CAIOIN010000113.1, forward strand.
TTTACCTGGTGCTGCCCATAATGCTCACATTGCTGCTATTGAGGGAGAAGCGCGCGTACTTCGCCATCTTCTGGTTCACGATGCTTTTCCTTGCGCTTGAGTTCGGGCCCATGCACCTCGGCATAAGCACGAATCCGTTGCGGATAGACTACCTGCCGGCATACAGGCTCAACAGATTTTTGCTCGTCCTCACGGTGCCGCTCGCCGGCATAATCGGCATCGGCCTCGCGAAGCTGCTCGAATCCAAGGACAAATACGTGCTGCTGCTCGGAGCGCTTGCGGTGTGCATGGTCCTGACGGTGCTTTACCTGGCCAACTACAACACCAGCAATTTCTACTACTATTGGCAGCATTACCCCCAGGAGCTGGTGATGCAGGCCGTGAATTTCATAAAGACCCTGCCCGCAACGACGACCGTCTACCTCGAAGGGACGTACAACAACGCCAACGTCGGCTACAGCTCCAGCGAGATAAACACATATCTCGGGAACCCGCAGGGCAATAGGGTCAACTTCTCGATAACCGCCAGCACCGGCTGCAGCGCCTTCGCCGCGAACAGCTACGTGATCTGGTCCGGAAGTCCTCATTGCGCCAGCTGGCGCAACGTCCTTGACATAAAGACGCCGGACGACATACCCGCATTCATAGTGCAAGATGAGAACCCGCTTCTCAACTACAGACCGACAAACATTTATTATGTGGAGCCGCAAAACTCATAGGACATCGACGATAACATGGCAGTCATAGGCATAGGGGATTCGCACGACGCAGGCTGCGCGTTGGCCGACAAAGGCGTGGTGCTCTCCGCGCTGAACGAGGAGCGCTTCACAAAGAACAAGAACGAGACCGGTTTCCCCTCCAACTCGCTGCGCTTCATGCTTGGCCGCAACAACGATGACGTGCAGGCGGTAGCCCTTGCATGGATAGGCGGCAACGCTCTCGTGTCAAGGATATCGCCGTCATGGGACAAGAACAGGAGAAAGATGTGGCGCCGAGAGGTGCCCAAGCCATCAAGGCTGGGCATGCATTTCTCCAACATGCTTTACAGGTTCTCGCAGGGGCAGCACCCCAGGGGCGCGTGGCGCGCTGCCGGGAACGCGGTCGGATCCTACGTGACCCACAAGCGATTAGGCGCTCTTGATCCGGAGCTCGCGAAAAAGAAGGTCTACGTCGTCGAGCACCATCTCGCGCACGCTTCAGCGGCATACTATTCGTCCGGCTTCAAGGAGGCGCTCATCGTGACGCTGGACGGCGCCGGAGACGGCCTGAGCGGGACCGTGTCGATAGGCGACAACGGGACCATAAAGCGATTGGCGGAATTCAACGCGAACACAAGCCTCGGCATCATGTACGGCGCAGCTACCTTGGCGTGCGACATGCGCTACAGCGAGGACGAGGGCAAGCTGATGAGCCTTGCGGCCTATTCATACCCATCAGAGATAAAGGAGCTCAACGACATCTGCCGCTACGACCGCGGCAAAGGGCAGCTAGTCTCAAAAACAAAGACGAGGAACGAGTTTCTGCTCGCGGAATACATGAAGGACCACCTGCTTGGAAAGTACAACCGGGAAGCGTTCGCCTACGCGATGCAATCGCACGTGGAGAAGCAGGTAACCGCAATAGTCGGTCATTGGATATCGGAGACAAACATACACAACGTCGCGCTTGGCGGGGGCTTCTTCTCAAATGTCATAGCCAACATGGCGGTGGAGCGATTGAGCGGCGTGAAGAACCTGTTCGTCTTCCCGCACATGGGCGACGGCGGCCTCTCATACGGTGCCGCGATGTACGTCGATCACATGCTTAGCGGCAACTTCAGCGGCCGCCAGATCAGCGACCTCTACCTCGGACCATCGTACACCGACGCGCAGATAGAAAAAGCATTGAAAGAAGCGAAGTCCAAGGGCAGGCTGGAATTCGAGCATGTAAAAGACCCTGCAACGTACGGCGCGGAGCTGATGGCCGATGACAATGAGATACTGCTCTGGTTCCAAGGAAGCATGGAGTACGGGCCGAGGGCGCTGGGCAACAGGAGCGTTCTATCAATGCCGGACAGCAAGGAGAACCGGGACAAGCTCAACCTGATCATAAAAAAGAGGCCCTACTACCAGCCCTTCGCGAGCACGATACTCGAAGAAGACGCGAAAAAACTGCTGAGCGATTATACGGTCCCGAACAGGTTCATGACCGGCGCGAACATGGTTCGGAAGGAACATCAAGACTACATGGTCGCAGCATCGCATGTCGACCACACCACAAGGCCGCAGATATTGGGAAAGGAGAACGCGCTGTACCGGAAGTTACTGGAGAAAGTCAAGAAAAAAACCGGGGTGGGCGCAGTGCTGAACACAAGCCTGAACAAGCACGGCATGCCCATGGTGCTGGATCCTGACGATGCGATATGGACCCTGCAGAACACCGGCGCCGAAGTCCTGATCATCGGAAATTACGCGGCAAGAAAATCAAGAAAGTAGCGGGAGTCAAATCCTACTGTTTGGCGTCGTGATCCGGGGGTTTGGTTTCCTCCTGCTTCGTTTCGATCAACGGCTGTGGGCCCTTAACTTCATCCTGTTTTGTCTCAATCAATGACGGTTTGACTTTCGTGGTTGACCGAGTTTTTCTGGTGGCCTTGTGCGCGCCTTTTTTAACATCATCCGATTTTTTGGTGAGGTGCTCCATCATCGCCCAGCTCGCCAACGAATCCACGACGCTAAGCATGGTCTGTATCCCAAGCAACGCCGCTGCCTCCAGATAACGGGCTTCTCCCAGGAAGAAGCCTATGCAGGTGCTCATCGGTATCATCACATTGCTCAGAACTATGGTCGTTATCTTGTGCAAGTAGTACCTCTTCGACTGCTTAGCCTTCATCTCCTCAATCTCTGCGGACTGCAGCTCCTCTTTTATAATTCCATAACTTTTTTCGTTCGAATGCATCTCCTTCCTAAGCAAGCGCAACTCATCCCTGAGCTGTTCATTATCCTTCTTAAGGGAATCAAGCCCTTCAAGTATGCTTTTGTAGCTCCTTTCCAGGGCTTCGCTGCCTTTCGCATTTTTATCCTCAGCCCCCTTATTCTTTTCCGAGAACACAATCCTCATTCAGTGCACCCCATTCAGGTGGTAGACCGCTGCCTTTCCGCCTTCGACTCCGGTGTCGGCGCGGTGCTCACGCTGTTCAAGCCCTTTTCGAAGCTCGATATGAGCGGGCTTCTTGCGTCCTTGATGAAGTTCTCCCTTCTCAGCATGTTCTCGAACACCGGCATCGCCGTGAAACTCTTGATCCTTACCTCCCCGTTACCATCCTTCGAATAGAACTCCGCATTCACGTCCATGAAGCCCCTGAGGTCGCGGCTTGTCGGAATGTTGATCTGTGCGGGGAATGCGCCGGTGCAAGAGACCTGCGGAACCGTGAACAGCGCCTTGTTGCCCACGACCTGTATCCTGAACACGTGGTCGTCACCCGCGACCGCTATCGGATCCGTTATCCTCATATCCGTGAACACCTTGGGCGAAGCCTTGTGCGTTGCGAATATGCCGACCTGGTCTATGTGCCCGTGGCCTATGCCATAGTCGCCTCCAAACATGGCGATTATCCTGTTCGATTCGACGTACGGGCCTATCGCGGATACCAGCGCAGTGGTTTCGTCCCTCTTCCTGTCCCTTGCCTCCTTGTTGAAATGGTTGCCTCCCGTGACGACCACTGCAGAGGCTTCCTTCAGCAGCGGCACCAGCGGGTATATCAGCTCTGCTCTTTGGTCCTCCACGTTGTATATCGGCAGTTTCTCGAACATGTACGCCTTGTACTTCGTCATCTCATTCTCGAATTTCTTGCTGTCCTCTTTCACGCCGTTCTGCCTCAGGAAGTTCTCGAAAAGGTGTATGTTGTTTATGTTCCAATCAACCCCTTTTTCCATGTTGTAATTGTTGTAGCCGCCGTCTATCAGGTCTCCGAGAAGAAGCAGCGTCATCGGCTCGCTCCCGGCCTTCCTGCCTGACATCTCATAATTTACGTATGCCCTAAGCAGGCTCTGCGCCGGCATACCCTCTCCGGGTGTTCCTATGTGCGTGTCTGATACGCCCTTCATGTCCAATGTGAACGAGCTGCGCGCACTGCTCGTCCTGCCGCTGTAGCTCAGCGCGTCATAGGGCTTCAGGTGCATGTAGCTGCCCTCTTTCACGATACTTGCAGCAAGCTCGGCCACGCTCTCCTTCGCCTTCGGGTTGATGCCGTTGCAAATGACGAGCTTTGTCACGAGCTCCTTGCTCAGCTCCGATGGCAGCGCATGCCTGATCTTCAACACGTCCTTCGAGTCCATGTAGACCTCTTCCTTCTCCGGCCTCACAGAATCGAGCTTCTTCACGAGGACCTTGACCTGCTCCGCCCTCTCCGCCTCGGCGAGCTCTCCAAGCTCCTCGCTTGTGTGGTATGTGAACTCCGGACGCAGCTTGTTGAGCGTTATCTCCCAGAACCCAGAGCTCACCATGTTGCTGGAATGTTCGTACATCTGGGTGAACGTTGTCTTCACCTTCCTGCTCCACAGCGCGCCCAGCGCAGCCACGTCCACCAGCGGCGGGGCTATGATCTCGAACACGCCGCTGCCCTTGTCGGTCGCGGCCACTGCTTTTATCTCTCCAACTGCGCTGTGGCCGCCGATTATGATGTCGATGTCCGCGCCGTTCTTGCCCACGGCCAGCATCCTCTCCGATTTCCTGGCCGCGTCCTTCTTGAAGGAATTGGATACATTGGTGGGATTGCCCATGACCCTTATCGATTTGCCCACCATCATTATGTCGGCGAAGTTCTCCTGCACTATGGACACCGGATGGAATCTCCCGAAGGCGTCCTTCACGTGCAGCGCTATCTCCATCCTGCTTATCCTGTCGGCCAGTTCCGCAAGATCCCTGCTGCCCGTGACGTTGTGCGTGAACACTTCGCCCTCCTCGAACACCCTTGTCGCTCTGACCGTTGCTCTTGCCTTCTCCTCGTCTATCTCCCGGTATCCATACTTCTCCAAAAGGTTGGCGAGCACCTTCACCTTGCTCTCAAGCTTTGCGAACTTGGATGGCTCTGCGACCTCGCTGGTGCCGTCGAGCTCCTTGCTCAGTTTCTTGTACTTGGCGCTCAGGTCCTTCATGTCCGGCCTGCCGTGCATGCTCGTGTAAAGATCATGCAGCGGCGTATCCTCCTGTTCGCCGCTTTTGCTGCCGAATGCGCTTATTATATCCTCGAGGCTTGTGTCCGGATGCTCCTTGATCCACAGCATCTGCAGCTTGGTGTATATGTCTGCCAGCTCATTGTAGTCTGCGATCTCATCTTTCTGCCTGGTCAGCTTCTCCTTCAGAAGTTCGAGCCTGTGCTCCGCCTTGGCCGCCCTCGCGTCGCTTGCGCGGTCCCAGAATCCCGGAGATTTCAGCTTCTGCAGGGCCTTCTCCTTGAGCTTCACCTGCCTGCTTACCGTGTCGACTATCAGCTGGTCTATCCTCACCTTCTCCAGATAGCTGTTCTTTATCTCGCCGATGTTGTCCGGCGCATACTTGTAGGCGTTGACCAGCCTGTCGTAGTTCCTGCTCTTTATGTTCTCCTTGTCCGCGTAGCCCATGAAATAGTGGACTTCGGCCCGCGGCTTCCTCTTTGCGACAAGTGCCATTATCCTGCCAAGGTCCTGTTTTACCGCTATCACGGCGTCGTCAGGCACGTTGACCCCGCTCTCAAGCTCTAGCAGCCGGTCGCGCCCGCCCTTCGTGCCATACTTCGGTATCTCAGGCAGCACCCCGTTGAAAATCAGCACGTCAGGCAGCTTCGAGTCATCCAATCCCTTGAGCATCCTGTATACTCCCATCAGATACTCAGAACCCGAATAGACGGTTCCACCCCCCGTCTCGCCGAAAACCCAGATGCGCGCCTTCCCAGCTGATTCATCAACACGGGCCCGCACTCCACTCTCAATTTTTTCTTTGTCCTGGTCTGTTCCCCCACTCTCCATTAATGAACAGAGATAGAATGCAACATTTTAAGATGTACCGCTGTGGATTTTTGTGTGCAGCAAGGCATATATGTTCTCGCTGTGAAATGAGATATACCTCTTTCATCCGACTATTCTAGAAAATTTTAGCGGATACCTCGTCAAAATGGGTTGCACAGGCAGAAATCAATTCCTCTTTCCCTTTTGCGCGCTGTAGATTTCCTTCAACATCTTGTTGAAACGCCGCGTCGCGTACGCGTGTTCCTTGTATACTGACTTGTTGCCGAGGCGCATCTCCTGATGCGTGTACAGCGACACGTCGTAGAAATCAGCGAGCTTCACGATCCTGCTCTCTATGCTCTTCCTCTCGTTGTACTCCTCGAACAGGGAGTAGAGCGCGCTCGACATCTTCCCGTCCTTGAGCTTTTTCAGCGAGTAGGCCATGGTCACCTCTTCAAGGTCGCCGAGATGCTTTCTCAGGCCCTCGCTGATCTTGCCGTAGCTGTACTTGGAATCGTGGGGCAGGTCCCCGCTTATCGTTTCTGACACGTCGTGTATCAGCGCGAGCCTCACGACCTTGCCGGTGTCATTCTCCATCCCGTGCCTGTTGAAATACTCCGACAGAACAAGGGAGATGAACGCCACGCTGCCGATGTGCTCCATCACGCTCTGCCGCGTTATGGATTTTACCGTGCTGTACCTCACTATCGAGGAGAGCCTTCCAGTGACGTACGACAGGTACTCATACACGTTCTTGTCAAGCAGGTCCGGCACGATCACACCTCAACCTGCTTCACGATGACTCCCGCTTCCTTGAGCAATTGCACCGCTATATCCCCTAGCGGGTATTCGGAGTTGTAGACCACCTCCACTATGCCGCTGTTGATTATCATCTTTGTGCACCACCAGCATGGCGAGAAAGTCGTGTAGATCGTCGAGCCCTTTATGCTTATGCCGTGGTACGCGGCCTGGACTATCGCGTTCTCCTCTCCATGCGAACAAAGGCACTCATCAAGCTTCGTGCCCGTGCCTGCGAAGTTGTTGCACCTCGGGCAGCCGCCTTCATCGCAGTTCTTTATGCCCCTCGGCGTGCCGTTGTATCCCGTCGAGACTATGCGCTTGTCCCTGACTATTATGGCTCCGATGTGCCTCTTCATGCAGCTGCTCCTCGTCGAGACGACCTTCGCGATGCTCATGAAGTACTCGTCCCAGCCCGGTTTTGTGGGCTTGAACTTCTTCGAGAGCTCACCCAGCAGGTTGTCTATCTTCTCGTAGAAGCCCATCAGATCCGAATCGTTTAACACCTTCTTGTCCGCCATCTTGTCGGTCTTCTGCTGCTGGTGTTTCGTCATATCCGGGCTCTTCATCTCCGATTTCTCAACTTTAAGGAACGCTTCGAACGTGTTTGGGTCGTTCTCCCTTCCACGCGCTTTCATCCTCTCGAACCTGACTTCCGGAGGGGCGGTTACATAGACGAGGAAGAATCCCTTCAATTTCCTGAGCTCCTCCACCTCTACCGGATTCATTATCGAATCCACAACGTAATTCCTGTCATTTTTGATTTTCGCGACGCTCTTCTTCGCCAGCACCCCCGGGCCGAATTCCTTCCTGAGGCTGTTTCCCTTCTCTATGAGTGCATCCCTTGTTATCTCCTTTCCCTCTGCCGCTATCTCCTCCCTTATCACGTCCGACAAAGACAGGTAGTAGAAGCCCTTCTTCTTCAGGTACTCTGCGAATGTGCCCTTTCCGGCGCAATGCTCGCCAGTCAATCCTATGATCATGTAACCCCCAATAATCCTTGTCTCATAAAAGCTTTAAGAATAGGCGGTCTGCCCCATCAATCGGCAGGCTGCACGAAGCCAACTTCAGCGGTTGACAACCCAAAAATATAAATATCACCGTTGGGCAGGGATAAGTGAACGGCCAAATGCAAAGCGATCGAATGTTTGCCGATGTCAACGCAACGCCGGGGTCAAAAGATTCTAAAAATGTTGGGGAATCGGCAGTTTCAAGCGCGAAGCCGCTCATCGAAGGCGTGACCTTCAAGACCATGCCCTACATGGTTGCACGAATTCGTTATGGCAGCACCAAAGCGAACGACATGCATAAGCTGCGTTTTGAGATTGACCTGGCCTATCACAGGACAAAAGACTACAAGCCCTACTTCTTAATCGAGGTGCGCGAGGATGAAAAGGTAAGATTGCACTTCGGCATGCACGAGTATCGCGAACATGCCTACTGCTTCAGCAACATTGCCGGGGGCACAACGCACTACACCAGCAGTCTAAGCGCCAAGCCGATCGATCCTAAGAAGCCACTAAAGGCATTGGCTGATTTCGCAGACGCGATGCTGTGCCAATTAAACTACGAGCTGCCGGGCCGCAATACGCCTGAAGGCAGCATGCATTCCGACGCAATGGACAAGAACCTAAAGGCGTTGATTGGGATAGCGGCCCTCGCAAAATCCGATGCACAGAAGAAGAGTTCCAAAGATCCAAACGCGAATCTGCTGCGCGCCACCGAATATTGATGTCCGGAATTCGGAGGGCCACAAAGCGGGCTGACCAAAAGGTCTTTAAATCTGAATAACAGTAATAATATCACGGAGAAGGAAGGCAGAAAAGCTCTAATTCTACGTAAATAAAAACAAACAAGAAAGTGAATAGAATGTATCAAAACGAAGGAGGCAGAGAAGGCGGAAGCTCCTATGGTGGGGGCTATGGAGGAAGTGGCGGCTACGGCGGACGCAGAAGCTCGTA
>CAIOIN010000114.1 GCA_903858385.1 uncultured Microcaldota archaeon
ACGGTCTGGACAAGCTCGAAGGCGACAGAAAGGAGCTGGGAGAAAAAGAGAGATCCGCGATTGCGGAGCTCAAGAGCCTTAAGGCGAAGGGCGATGCCGCGACTAGAGAAACCGCTCAGGCGGAGGCGGAATCGAAGAACTGCCTTGCAAAGGTGAAGGAGCGCGACCGCATCCTTGAAGAAATGAAGGGCAAGGATCTCCCATCAATCGAGAAAACCATCAAGAAGGACGATGATGCGCTGCAGGAACTGAGAAAAAACCTTGCAGTATTGAAGGGAAGGAAGCAGGAACTTGAGGAGAGCGTCGACGAACTCAGCAAGGATATAGGCAAATGCCCGGTGTGCGAGCGTGAGCTTGATGATGACTTGAGGCACAAGCTGCTAAAGGACAAGGTTGCACGTTCTGCTGACGTCCTGAGCGCCATGGGGCTGTCTTCGAAGAGCATTGCCGGACTTACCGAGAGGATAGAAAGCGCCACAAAGGAACGAAACGCCTTGCTGCTCTCGAGCAAAAAGCTGGAGGATTACAAGGACATCGAAGGGCTCGCGAAAAAGGCCGGAGAACGTGCCGAGGGTTCGAAGAAGGCATCGTTGGCACTTTACAAGGATATCGAGAAGAGTGAGGCAGAGCTTGAGGCGGTCAGGAGGATGGTAAAGGCGATTGACACGGATCTGGAAGCCGCGAAGAGGAAGCTGAATCATGAATCGGAGGTCAAGAAAGACTCAGAATTGCTGTCGGGGAGAAAGGAGGAATTGGCATCGATAAAGGTTGACGAGAAAGCGCTCTACGAATTACAGGACAGGATCACAAAGGAGAGCTCAAGGCTCAGCGAGGTCATCTCGAAGTTGGAGAGCGGAAAGAGGTATCTCACAAACGTTGATTCGCAAATTGAGGAGAAGGCGAAGCAGATTGCGAGCATGAACCAGATAAAAGAGAGAATAGAGAAAAGGCGGCAGCAGATAAGCGAGATGAACAAGTTCAAGGGCGCGCTGGTCGATACCGAAGGCCTCTTGAGGAACAGGCTCATAACATCGATAAACGGCATGATGCAGAGCATCTGGTCTGAAATATATCCTTATGCCGATTACACAGGCATCAGGCTTGATGCCGGAAGGGATGACTACCGGCTTGAGGCGCGCACGTCGAACGGAGAAGAGGCGAAGTGGTCCGAGGTTGATGGCATGGCCAGCGGCGGAGAGAGGAGCATGGCGTGCCTGGCCATGAGGATAGCCTTCGCGATGGTGGTGGTGCCCAACCTGAAGTGGCTAATACTCGACGAGCCGACGCACAACATAGATGAGAACGGCATAGCCAGGTTCGTTGAGATGCTGGGGGACTCGCTGCCGAGAGTCGTGGAACAGGTCTTTGTCATAACACATGAGAGCGAGCTGAAGCAGGTCAATGCCGCGCGAATCTACCAGTTAGAAAGAGACAAGGACAGGAACGGATACACAAGAGTGGCTGAGCCCTGACAGTATTCTGTCGTTATCCTGGCTTAACCAAAAGCAGCGGATTTTACATCGAGCCGAGTCCCAGGTCCGAGGCCTCGTTCTGAGCGGTCTTGCCCGACAGTATCTGCGAGCTTGAGACGCCGGTGAATATCGCTATTACCTCGACCTTTCCGTTGTATGCGGGATCTATCCTCGCGCCCCATATGACATTGGCATTCGGAGCTGCCTGCTCGGTGAGCCTGCCAGCTATCTCGTTTGCCTCTCCCAGCGTCAGATCTTCTCCGCCGCGTATGTGCAGCAGTATTCCCTTCGTGCCTTCGTAATTGACATCGAGAAGCTTGTTGCTCAGCGTTTCGCGGACCACGTCGTTGACCTTGTTCGCGCCCTTGCCCTCTCCGACGCTTATCATCGCTATGCCGCCGTTGTTCATTATGCTCCTTATGTCCGCAAAATCTATGTTTATCAGGCTAGGCGTGTTTATCGTCTCCGATATGCCTTTGACCGCCCTCGATGAGACTTCGTCAGCAACCTTGAAGGCCTGATCTATCGCAAGGTTCGGGTATACGTCTACAAGCCTCTGGTTGTCTATGACTATGAGCGTGTCGCAGCTCTTGCTGAGCTCTTCTATCCCTTTCTTCGCGACCTGCAGCCTGACCCGCTCCAGCCTGAACGGAAAGGTTATGATGCCGATGACTATCGCGCCGTTCCTCTTTGCGGTGTCTGCGATTATGGGTGCCGCGCCAGTGCCGGTACCGCCGCCCATGCCCGCAGTCAGGAATAGCAGGTTACAGCCCCTAAGCGCGCTGTCAATCTCGGATCTCGAGTATTCTGCGGCCTTTGCGCCTATGTCTGGAAATCCGCCGGCCCCTAAGCCGCGCGTGAGCGCCCCGCCTATAAGTATTTTCTTTATGGATGGATCCATGCCGTTGAGGTGCTTCGCATCCGTGTTGACGGCTATGAGGCTTGCACCCAGGATACCCATCTTGCTTAGCCTTTGTATGGTGTTAGAGCCACCCCCGCCTGCGCCGCAAACCATGATCCTTGCCTTGAACATGTCTTCCGAAGGAGTGTCATTACTCAAAGCGCTTTCTAACATATCCATTCAACCACCTGCTATGTTGACACTGAGAAACTATAAAAGACTTAAGGTCATTCCGTTGAAAAAATAACCGCCTTATCGTGAGGCTGCTTATGGATCGTATATTTGCCATTGATGCGGGAAAGAGGATTGATGCTGCGGTCTGCAGCACCTTGCCCCTTCTAGAAATACCTGCCTCTGGGCGTTATCTTTTTATGGCGGTGCTAGAGCTACTTTTTCTTCTTGGACATAGCCCATGCTGCCACTACGATTATGACGGCAACGACCACTATCCCGAGATAGAGCATCGTATTTGATCCGCCCGTGGCCGTGCTTTGCGGCACTGTCGTAGAATTGGTTGCTTGCTGCAGTATGGTGGTAGACGCCGCTATTGTCGTAGACGCGATCGTCGGCAGTATCGTTGTCGTTGTCACAACTTTTGGATAGGACGGCGTGCTGTTCATGTACGAATCTGAGAGCAGGTTCGTGTTCGAGGCATTGAGGCTGATCTTGCCCAGTGATCCGACAAGGACCACTTGAGTCATCGGCTTGCCAGCAGCCTGGTATAGCGGGTTGTTCGAATTTATTGCTGGTATGGCGTTATCTGTCGTTACAAAAGCTGCCTTAAGCGCCGAAAAGGATGTCAGGCAGTCGCCCGTCGGGTTGCTCAGGTTTGACGGCGCCACCTGCTTGCACTTCCCGGTTGTCGCATTCGGGAATATGTTGGGGTCGTACACTGCTACCCTGACCAGGTATGAAAGAGTCGGAGTGCCCGTTTTGTTCGAGGGCAATATCTTATCGTTGGCGGGATTTGGAAGTACTCCTTCTGGCAATCCATTTATCCCGTTGTATATGCCTAGGCTTTTCTCTATTGCGCTCTGCTTTGGAGAATAGAAGTACGATATTTTATTGCTGGAGCATTCCGATGCCGTGCCCGATGCACCGCACTGGGTCGCTATGGTCATTCCGTTGTAGGTCGGATATCCTTGCGGTGTCGCGCCCCACGAGGCGATGCCGTATATTGACAGCCCGGTGAATGAAGGTATCAGATTCCATCTTGGCATGTCTGTCGAGGTTCTGTTCACTATCGTGCCAACTTCGCAATTGGTGAATCCCAGGGCGTTGGCCGTTTCGGTGCTGTTAGGGTAAAGACTGTTTAATGACGGAGCACAGGTGCTGTTCGAGTAGGTGACAAGCGTCACTATGCTGCCGTTCTGGAATGCAGGTGAATAGGACTTTGTTATTGTGGGTGCGACTGTCGTGGTAGCATTGAATATTACGCCTCTGAATGCAGAAGCGGTTCTGAAGGACAGGGTGCTGCTTGCATTTGTGCCTGATCCGAAGATCAATAACGGAAGTATGAACGCCGCTAGTATCGCGCTGAAAAGGACCATGCTTAGATATTTGTTTTTCATTAACCCACCAGGATTCGTATCTCCATGGAAAGATTACTATTTAAACTTTACGTTGATATGGGGCGAATACGCCAGAGGGCAATGCCGGACATAGTTGCCAGAAGTGCCGATGTGGGGTGATTTACGGCATCTTTTTATACCTTTGTTGGTAAAACAGTATACTACTACTTTAGTGTTTATTATGGCTAGACTCAGACCCGCCAGGACTTGCAGGGACATCACCTCACAGCCTTGGTCGAGGTATTCGCTCAGGAAACCGAGAAAGAACTATGTCAGGGCGCTGCCGCACACCAGCCTTCTGGTGTTCAACATGGGCGTGCGCAAGGACACCTACGATCTCGAACTGACGCTCAGGCCGGAGCAATCGCTCCAGTTGCGCTCGAACGCATTGGAATCGGCGAGGCAGCTCATAAACAAGTATCTTGAGAACAGCATACCGTTGGACTATTCGCTCAGGGTTCTCGTGTATCCGCACAACGTGATAAGGGAGCACAAGATGTCGACTGCTGCCGGTGCAGACCGAACGTCAAGAGGTATGTCCCTCTCTTTCGGCAGGCCGGTTGCCGTAGCAGCGAGGATAAAGGAGGATCAGCCGATATTCATGCTGCAGACCATGAAGGCGAACCGCGAAGTGGCGGTGCAGGCGCTTAGGAGGTCGACGGCGAAGCTTTCGGGCACCTACAAGGTAAAGGCAGTCGAGAAGGTAATGCCGAAGCAGTAATCCCTCTTTTTGCATTTAAGGTTCAGGTAGGTCTATGCGCATTCTATTGCAGTTTCCAGAAGGGCTCAAGCAGCAGGCGCTCAAGCATGCGAAAGCGCTCGAGCTTGAGGGGAACGAGGTCTTCATATCCGCGTCTCCGACCTTCGGGGCCTGCGATCTCGCCCTGGATGAGATGAGGACTATAAAGGCCGACAAGCTGGTGCATTTCGGCCACTGCGAATTCAAGAGCGCGGGTTCCGATGTCGAGTATGTCGAATACCGCGTGGATGCTCCTTTGGATATTATCAAAGATACTCTTAGCAAGCTCGATGGTTTTAGGACCGTGGGTCTGATCACGACCATACAGCACATCCATCAGCTTGAAGAGATCAGGGCTTTCTATGAGAAGAGCGGGAAGAGGGTTCTGATTGGAAAACCCTATGGCCCTGCGAAGATGGATGGGCAGGTGCTTGGCTGCGATGCAGGGAGCGCCGCAAGCGTAGATAAGGATGTCGATGCGTTCGTCTATTTTGGCGGTGGGATGTTCCACCCGGTTGGCGCGCTGCTCGCTACGACGAAGCCGTTCTTCGTCGCGGACCCGTTCATCAACAAGTTCGAAAGGATTGATGGACAGAGAGAGGTCTATGTAAAGAAAAGGAAGGGGAAGGTGCTTGGCGCGCTCGGTGCCAAGAGATTCGCGATAATGTTAAGCACGAAGTCGGGCCAGTTCAACATCGGGCTGGCGAAGACGCTGAAAGGCAGGATAGAAGAGGTGGGATTGGATGCAGAGATAGTGGTTGCCAACACATTCGACTTCGATTCCCTGAACAACATGATGGAGTTCGACGCGTTCGTGAACACCGCATGCCCAAGGATAGCGATCGATGATTCTGACAGGCTCAGGAAGCCCCTGCTAGGCGCAGATGAACTGGCAGAGGTATTGAGGATGAAGGGAGAGCTGGAATCAGCGAAGAAGCGATAAGCAGTCTTTACTCTAAACATCTGCGTCCTGTTCCGTTCATTGCCGCACGTCCATCGGCAAACTTTTCCTTGTTTGAATGCCATAGTGGAAAACGTAGAGCGCTGACGCTGAAATCAATAAAAAAGAAAAAGAGAAAAAAGGCAACCGTTATTAGGTTGCCTTTGCAGTCAGAGTTGCTATCTGCGTGTAGTAGACAGTGTTGGCCAACGCATTGCATGAACCCGCGATGTTGTTGTTCAAGGCGTTAGCTGCAAACACGTTGCCGCTTGTGGTAGTCGTGTAGCATGCCCAGATGCTGCCTGCGGTTATTGCACCGACTGCAGTTGACGTTCCAGCAGCTGACACACCCCACTGTATCGTGGTGGTCTGACCGGAGTACAGTCCGGTTACAACGTTTCCGAATAGCACAGCCGGGGCGTTAGAGGTACTGGCGGTTCCCTGAGGCGCATATAGGAATGCAGTGCTGACCCAGTTCGTGCCCGTGCTCTGCCCTACCGTGAATACAACGTTACCAGAGCTGTGCGAGTAAGCGACACCGCTGCAGTAAAAGCCTGGGCTTGCGATGCATGTAGTTCCAATCAGAGATGCTCCACTGAACACTCCGAGGGAGAACAGCGCGCCCAAGACAACCGAGATAATCAAGATTGCCCAGCCGTACGTCATCAAGTACTCCATGGCACTTTGAGCCTTCAAACCATTGTGTCGATTCATTTTATCGCCTTATTCGCTTTACTATTGTTTAGAAAGCTTTAAAAGCATTGCTTTCAGATAACCACTACCGACACTTGCATCCGCCAACTCGTGGCTTCGGATTGCCTGCTGCTTGGATAGTGATACGATGACCTTTAAGGATGGAGACTTTTTGGAGATAGATTACAGCATGTGGGACGCGACGGACAACAGCCTTGTCGCCACGACCGAAGAGCAGAAGGCGAAGAACGGGGGCATATACAACAAGGACACCCGTTACGGGCCAACGCTCGTGGTGCTGGGCGCGAACAACGTTATAAGCGGATTGGATAAGGCTCTGCATTCGATGAGCGTCAACGAGCAGAAGAAGTTCACATTCAAGCCCGAAGAAGCTTTTGGAGAGAGGAACGAGGAATTCGTGAGGGTGATGCCCATCGCGGGGTTCAGGAAGAACGACATCGACCCTTATGTCGGCATGCAGGTGAACATAGACAACATGCCGGTCATAGTCAAGAGCATCAACTCCGGAAGAGTGGTGGTCGATGCTAATCACCCGTATGCGGGCAGGGATGCGATCTACGAGGTAAAGATCGTCAAGGCGCTCGTGTCCGACAGGGAGAAGGTCGAGGCATTGGGCAAAAGTTACGGCGCGGCACCAACAAAAATAGAAGAAAAAGAAGGCGCTTTGGTGCTTTCGTTCAACGATTCTGTGAGCAAGGATGCCAATTACTTCATGGGCAAGGCAAACCTCGTCGCGTCGATTTTCGCGAACCTCAAGACTGATAAGGTAAAGATAGAGGAGGAATACGAAAGACCGAAAGAGAAGAAAAATGAGGAAAAGGCGTGAGCTTAAGCTTAGGTGCTCACGTTGACGGCATAGGTGCTGTTCATCTTCAATCCCAGCTTCTTCGCTATGTCTGACTTCTCAGCATTGAGTATTATCACGGGGCTGCCCCATTTTGTTGTAAGCTCCTTCGAGCCGCAGCTCGGGCATGTGTCTCCGTGGGTTATCACCAATCTGCAGATCTTGCAAGCTTTTTCTTCCATGGTATCATCTCCTTCCTCTTCCCTTGCCCTTTCCGTACCTTGCCTTCGATTTCTCGTCCTCGCCGGCCCATTCCGGCTTTCCGAGGCCCTCGGGCTTCATTGTAAGCGCTATCTTTGAGTCCTTGACGCTGTTCTTCATGCTTATCGTCGATATCTTTGCGAAGACGGTGTCCCCTTTCTTCAAAGACCTGCCGCTCCTCTTCGATACGAACGCCTGGGATTTCCTGTCGAACGAGAGGAAGTCGTTCGTTATCTGCGATACGTGAACAAGACCGTCGATCGGACCTATCCTGACAAAGGCGCCGAACTCGGCTATCTCCGTTACCTCCCCGTTGACTATCTCTTCCACACTGGGCATGAACGACAGAACGTCGAACTCGACGTCGTGGTGCGTTGACGGGTCTCCGGGATAGAGTATGCCGTCGCTTACCCCTCTAACGTTGAATATCGCCACCAGGACGCCTATGTCCTTGTCTATGGCGCCCTCGTACTTGCGCCTTAGGACTTTCGCTGCCACTGACTCTATGTCCTCCGCCAGGCTTTCCGGCGGCAGCTTGAACCTGTCTTTTACGCTATATATGTAGTACAAAAAATTCACCGAGCACTCCTTAGCATACCGCTTCTGGATATCTTAAGCACAGCAGTTCCGAAACGCAACAGCCTTTTCGCGAGCGGTGTGTCGTTCGTCACGACGACAGAGCCCCTGTTCCGCCTTGCTTTTTCCAGTATCCAGCCGTCTGCCCTGTTTATATTATCAATCTCAATCTTTTTAGCTCTTATCTCGGCCAGCGCCATCCTGGCGCAGGCGCCTTTTTTGCCCTTGTTCTGCGATATGCCCTCCAATTCATACATAATGCCTATCGAAACCAGCGGCCTGTATCCAGGGAATTCTCCGATCGCGATGTCGAAGACGTTGCTGCGGTTGGAGAAGCCGAAGAGCATTGAGCTCGTGTC
>CAIOIN010000115.1 GCA_903858385.1 uncultured Microcaldota archaeon
AAGCAATAGACAAGGCATAAATATCTCTTAAACTGGGTTATAGGAGTGTTGCACGGACAAGCAAATTGCGATCTCATGTCGTTAGCTCAAAAAGCGCAGCAGGCCAAAGTGGAAGGAATGATGTTACGGCAGGACCACAATATTGTGGAGTGCCTGAACAAAGATGTTGTCAGGCGGATAGCGTTATGCAGGAATACGGAACGGGCCAATTGCGTAGGCACTGCACGTTACCTGCTAGGTGAAGAGACGGATGATGTTTTCGTGCCGACCGAGACTGGCTATCCCACTTATCTTGCAGGGCTAAAACGGCTCAAGGAACCGGCTGTCGGCTGCTATGCGGTGTGGGTATGGCAACCATACAAACAATCAGACGGCCCTATAGAAACTGAAAAAAAGACGGGCAGGTATCCCATCAATGAGGTGTACCACATGGGCGTCGTGGCTTCGCTGAATCCGCTGAGCATAACGCACAGGGAGTGCACGCATGGCCGGTTCATCGAGAACCAGCCGCTCGCGGAACTGGAGAAGGATTACGACAGCAAATATTTCGAGCTGCTGTTCTACGGGCTGTGAGACCATCTGGCATGGACGCTTTCGCGATGAAACGCCACCGGCAAATCGGGGCAAAGTATAAGTATCTCCTGGATTATGAAAATTAGCAATCGTAGTGAAATGGCATGGCGGCTCAAACTAAAGAGATCAGCGAGGCAGTCAAGGCATTCGAGACAAAATTCGCCAGGGGCGAATACCCCGACGCGACAGACATACTGTCGAAGAGCGGGCTGACGAGCGAAAACCTGCCCCGCGCTGCGGCAAAGGCGACAAAGGCGTTCCAAAAGGCAAGGGAGGGGCTGGAAAACCCTGTGCACATCAGGGGCGACACCGGAATCGTCTATTGCGTAAAGCCTGCAAACGAAGAGGAAGCGAATACGGCGAAGTCGTTCAAGGGAAAGACGGTAAGGCTCCGCACCGATGAGGAGGTTGAATGCGGACTGAGCGGCATCGACGTGTATTACGACGGCCTGTCAACCGGCAAACCCCTGATTGAGATAATCCCCGGAGAATGCACCAAGAATATTCTGCGGGACATGACGAGGCTGATGAGAAACGTCGAGATGATGGGCGGCTGGATGGACTATGATCTGCTTGTGCTGGACAGCAGCAAGTTGGTGCGCAGCATAAGAGAGGGAATCCGGGATCTTCCGGCTGACGACACGACCGAAAACAACCGGGAGCTGATGAACGCCGCGGTAAAGGAAGCCGGATCCATGATGGATCTGGTGGTGCTCCTGAAGCAGTTGCTGGACGTCGCGGAGATTGGCGAGGAGGAAAGGCCATCACTTTGGGCGCAGCTGCGTACCTCGATAAGAGAGATGGATGGATTGGACCGGCGGTCGCGCATGGCCAAAATCAGCACCAGGATAAACTTTTTTGAGGGCATGATCACCCCGCGCCCCGATTGCTTCGAAGGGACGGAATTTTTATACACGCTGTCCAAGCGCAACGAGAATGTCACGGGACTATGGCACAGCATGCACGATTCCCCGCTCTTCAGCGGCGAACACCTATTCTCAAAAACAACGACAGGACTAGAGACTTATTCCAGGTACCAGCACGATGCCGCTAGAGCGCTGATAGACGGGATCGACCACATGAACGATTCGGTCTGGCACAAGGACCTGCGCGCCGGCGTTGCCATACTGCTTTACAACGAGGCCGTCGCCGCGCGCATCGCCTCGATAAGGTTCAGGCACAGTGATGCCAAGGACGGCAAATGAAGGCAGATCCAATCCATGCGACGATGCGCCTTAGACGGATCGGCTACACAAAGCGTAAATACATTCTGAATCGTATTCTATAGCGTGCCGAAATGCCCACTACGAAGATGACCGGGCTGGATATCCACAGGGTCATAGT
>CAIOIN010000116.1 GCA_903858385.1 uncultured Microcaldota archaeon
AAGCCGAGTTCTAGGCCGAAGATCGAACAGGATGGGCAAAACTCCGGACAGGAACAGGAGGAGAAAAAAGCAGAAGAGCAGGCTCTGACAGGAGCTGCAGTTGGAAGCACGCCGGAAGAGCAGAAGAACGAAGAGCCTGAACTGGTCTATGGGCACTATGAAGGGCATGCGGAACCGGCGCCTAATGAGAGCAACACGCCGATAGAAAGCGCGCCGATGCCCGCACAGAGCAGCGTACAAGAAAAAGAAGGCATACAAGCGCAGAAATCAGACCTGCACTCAAATGAGCAGAATGCGCAAGAAGCAATGGAATCCGGCTGGAAGTTTGATGAACAAAAATCATCGGAACATTTGGAAGAGAATACTTTGAAAGATGATTATAACGAGTCGGGTGAGGCTTCGGCGGAGCAGGAGCCTGCCTCGCATGCGAGCGAAGGCGCTGCCGACTCCAAGACCTCGAACGTGGACGTTTACAAGGAGCAGAAGACCGTGGAAACCACCGAGAAGCACACGCTGAGGAATGCGCTCATAGCGCTCGTGATAATTGCCGTGCTGTGTCTGCTGGCTCTTTACTTATGGCACCACGTCAGCATCAAGTTGCCTCCGGCCAAGATCACTTTTACCACTACCGCATCGACTTCATCGACCAGCATCGTGCCGATCCCGGCGACGCAGGTGCGTAATCTGACTGCAAATGTGGCCACCAACCCTAATTCGGGCAACAGCACGGTGTACATATCCGGCATCATATCGCCGCCGCCAAAATCGACGAACTCTGTAGTGGTTATTTCAATTGCAGGACCTCGCGGGGCATCGGTGGGCACCGCCGAGACTACGGTCTCGAATTCCGGAAACTTCAATACAAATATGATGCTGGGAAATGCCGGCAGCCTGAGTAACGGGACTTATACGGTCACTTCGGACTATTACGGTGCCAGCGGCAGGACCACATTCGTATTGGCCGCTGCGCCATACAACTCGCCGAATTGGATGTTGAACACGCTCTGCAACATATACAACGAGGTGCACAGCATGGTCTTCCTGCTCAGCATACTTCTCGTGGTCCTTGGTGCGGCAGTGTACGCTTTCGGCCACGTGATGCCCGGAGCGCACAAGGGACAATTCCAGGGCTACGGCATGGGCATGGTCATAGGAGGCGTGGTCGGCACGATCATAGCAGTCATAGTGCCCTACATAGTGAGGATCATCGCAGGCGGAGCCCTCCCCATCGCATCGTGCATCTCCGGCCTCGTATGATCCTATTGCGCGTCTATCAGCTCCTTCACCGTGTTGAACGCCAGCGAAATGTCTTTCTCTCTTAGTATGAAGGTCATCTCGGTCAGCGTCGAAACTACCTCGATTATGCTGATGTCCTCCCAGTTAAGCGCCTTGGTCACGACGTAAAAGACGCCCACGGTGTCAACCGCGCTTATCGGTATCTTTATGGTCAACGACGACAGCCGGTCTATCTCCTTTATCACCGACTCGTACTTCAATACCCGCATTATCTCGCTCTTGTACTTCTTGCTCGCTATGGCCGTTATTTCGTAGACGCCCTGCGTTATGGTAAGGAAATCGCCGCGGCGGAAGTCGACCAGGCCGTAGAGCTCTCTTATTATCTCGACCGCGTTCGGCGATTTGACGAAAGTCACCTCGAGAAGGTCGGAGCGTATGGTCATGTCGGATTCCTTGAACTTGACGGGGGCCTGGCCGACGAAGCTGCCGTGCAGCTTCTCGGAGAGACGCCTTATCGCCATCATTATCGCCGAAGGCTTGGCATCCATTCTCAGTTCCTTGTCTATCTCCGGCTTGAGCTCCTCCGCCAATGCGGCATAGTTGACTATGCCCCTTGCCACCGCCTCTTCCAGGAAGGGCCTTCTCTGCACTATCTTCTCGACCAGATGCGCCACGGTGACCATTTTACCACGTTTTATAACATATTACTTTTATTTTGTTATTTAGATAACACTAGGTTAATATACTTGAAAGGTCATATAATACTATGTGTTTAGATGATACAGCACATGCATGATGCACCGAACAGGGCCGCTCCAGCATTCTACGCGCCGAACACGGCCACGGATAGCATAGGCCCGGTGGGCTATGTCGGCATCGGCGGATCCGAGAGGCTGAAGGGTTTCATCAACATAAGAGTGGATTCTGATCAAAGCGTAAGGAACGCGGTAGGAGTGGTGCAGCACGGAAAGCAGATGATAGAGAGCGGCGATTGCACCAGATTTGGATACGGACATGTGAGCAGGCTCAGCATCAGGCTTGTCG
>CAIOIN010000117.1 GCA_903858385.1 uncultured Microcaldota archaeon
AGCCGGCTGTATGTCCTTGAGCAGCAGCTGCTCTTCGCGCATGTGCTCTTCAAGGAGCCTGTTCTGGTCTTCTGTGTGAAGTGCGGATATTTTGTCTTTCTCTTCCTTCGAGAGCCCCGATGCGAGGCGCATCTCCTCTTGCTGCTTGGAATGCAATGCCTTCTCTTCGTCTATGTGCTTCCGGACTATCGCTTCGCCTCTGGGCATCATCGACAGTATCTGCCTTGCGTCTTCAACCACGACCTCCTTTTCTGGCGCATGGGTTTTTGACTTGCCTGCCGCGAAAGCCATGAAGTCCTTGAAGATGCCTTCTTTGTAGCACAGCACGGCGCCTACAACAGTTAGTAATAGTACGTTAACGGAGAAAAGCGTGAGCGAATAGGTGAAGAAGTGTATGTAATCCATGAGATAGGACTCGAGCCATGTCAGCGTCGGAGGGCCGATGAGGCCGAAGATTATGCCTATGACCGTTATCTCGAATGCGTGCAGCTCGGTCTTCTTCAGTAGCGCGAAAGAGAGAAGGACTCCAGGAACAAATATTGATAGGAACGCCACCAGTATTGTCGCTTCTAGCCCTAGCATGAAACCAAGTTGTATCTGAAGTTATTTAACTGTTGGGAAACGTTTAGCTGTTTCGTATCGATTTCGGCATCTCTATGGGCTTTATTATCCTGTCCTGGAAGACTGTTCCCGGCGGCACCAGCCTCACCTTTACGCCTATGGCGCCATACTTCGGGTAAGCCACCGCGGCTGCCTCCCTGACCAGCTTGGAGATGTCTCCGGCCTTCGGTATGTAGCCTATGCTCTTCCTGATGGATTTGGCGCGTGCACCCTTTGCCGCGAGCTTGCCGCTTGCGACTATCTCGGCGCCCAGAGCGCCGTTCTGTATTATCTCCCTAAGCGTGGACTGTATGACCTTCCTCGCGTTTATGCCCCTTTCAAGGCGTTCCGTTATGCCCTTGGCCACCAGCAGCGGCTCCAGCATGCGGTTCTGTACTTCCATGACGTTGATCTGCGGGTTGTCTATCCCGAACTTCTTCCTTATGGTGTCAGTCACCGTGTCGATGGTCTTCCCGGCCCTGCCTATGACCCTGCCCGGGTTTAGCACGAAGACCGTTATCCTCGTGAGCATAGGGGTTTTCTGTATCTCTACCCTTGAGAAGCCTGCGCGCGACAGCTCCTTGCTCAAGTATCTCGAGATGTTCATCTTGATTATTGCATCGTTTATGAATTTTTTCTCAGTCGCCAAACCAACACCTAACTCTTTGCCGCTTCTATCTTTGCGGGCTCTGCCTTATTAGCCTGCTTCTCGGCTTGCTTTTCCGCCTTTGCCGCGGGCTTCGCCGCTGACTTTATCGACGGCTTTGCTGCAGTTTTTGCCGCGCCGCCCTTCGCGTTGTTCTTCTTCTCGATCATGCTGAAGAGCTTGACTATCTTTGTCGTCCTCTTCCCGAGCTTGCCGTCGTATTTGCTGCTCAGGCCTATCTCCACCTTGGAGAACTCCAGATTGCTCTTCCTCATGGAAGTGTAACCATAACCGCCCACAGTGACCGCCCTGGCCCCTTTTGGCGGAGATCTCGGAGCTGTGAGGGTCTTGTTCGCGCAGGCGTGCACCACATGCATGAGCTCAGGCTCGTAGCCCTTGTTCTTTGCGTTGGCGTAGGCGTTCGCAAGTACCTTCCTGACGATATTAGCACACTTCTTCGGATATCTTCCAGTCTTGCCGCCCAGCTCGTGCCTCGAGCCCATGTACCGGTTCCATCGGTTGTACTTTATCGGCATCGATCCGCTTGCCGTTGCATCGAGTATCTTCATCGCCTCTCCTACGCTCCTGTACCTTATGGCGTCGCAGACCGCGCATAGATCCTTGAAGCTGGCGTTAAGGTCGCTCGCTGACGCGAAGACGACGTCGCTTTTGTCAAGGTTGAATGAGTACTCCATCATTTCACCGCAAGGAACTTGCTGCCTCTCGTGGCCCTTATACCCGGAGCAGAGTGCCTGACCGGCTTTGTGCTGTATGAATATTCGCCTAATCTGTGCCCGAGCATGTTGGCCGTTATCAGCACCGGCATGAACTCCTTGCCGTTGTGCACTGCGAACTTGAGGCCGATCCACGACGGTATTATCATGGCCTCGCGCACCTGAGTGCGTATCGGCTTGTCTATGCCCTTCGTTTTGTATTTCTCTACCTTTGCGAGCAGCTTCTTGTAGTCAATGCCGTTCCTCTTCATGCTCCTCCTTTGCCTTGACTTGACCATCTTCAGGTAATCTGCAGGGCTGACCGTGTTCAGTTCAGTCGCCGTCTTTCCTCTATAAGCTACTCGTTCTATTGCCATTCGATTACCTCTTCTTCCTTCCTACGCGGCTTGCCGCTATGTGGCCGACCTTTCTTCCTGGCGGCGCGTTCCTCGATATCATGCTGCTCCTTCCCTTGTGGTGGCCCTTTCCACCGAACGGATGGTCGACAGCGTTAGTATGAACTCCCCTGATCGTAGGCCACGTCCTGTTCAACGGGCGCATTATGTAGTGGTTCTTCCCTGCCTTCATCAGCGGGGCCTCGGACATTCCGCCGCCTGCAAGCACGCCCAATTGCGCCCTGCATTCGTTGTCAAGCACCACGTTTGATTTTGACGGCATGACTATGGTCGTGTTCGCGCCCAGATGCGCGGACACATAGGCCACGCTGCCTGCAGCCCTCACGAACTTGCCTCCGTCGCCCGGCGTCGATTCGACGTTGAATATTGGCATTCCTTCCGGAACTTCCGCGATCTTCACGACGTTGCCAAGCGAGAACTTCGCCTTGTCGCATATCGTTATCTTGTCGCCGATCCTTATGCCTTCCGGCGCGAGCAGATAGCCTTTGGAGAAATTATCGTAAAGCACTTCGATGAGCGGCGCGGTATGGCCGGTGTGGTTTATTATTCCGACGACCTCGCACGTTGTGCCTGCAGGCCTTCCGGAATAGTTGATGCTTATGTCGAAGGTGTTGGGTTTCTTTGTGTAGACGTTCGACCCCTTTCCTCTCCTCTGTTGTCTTAGCTTCTTTCCCATATCTACACCAACTTGAGCTTTATCGCTATGTCGCTGGCCTTGTAGCCCTTCGCCAGCTTTATGAACGCCTTCTTGTAGTTCGTCGGCATGTTCGCGGTCCTGACGCCTGCGACCTTCACGTTGAACAGCTTCTCGAACTCTTCAGATATCTGAGTCTTCGTGGCCCTGTAGTCGACGACGTACGTTATGACGTTGCTCTTGTCTATCACGCTGACAGATTTTTCCGTGGCCAGTGGGTATTTTAACGTCGTCATGATCACACTTTTATGCCTTCTATAACCCTGTTGAGGTTGTTGACGGCGCTTTCGCTCCATACCGTCATCCTTCCCGGAACGCCGCCCGGCGCGAGCAGGTTGACCGTTATCTTGGAGACTTCGCAAACGTCCACTCCGTGGATGTTCCTCGCAGCCTTCATTACGTCGGCTTGCTTGCCGACGACAAGAAGCAGTTTCCTCGCGTATATCCTCATACGCGTCGAGCGCCTCACGCCCTTCCTGATGTGGGGCTTCCTGTTCTCGTCCATGTAATCCGACAGGTTGATGCTCTTGAGCATCGCCATCACGTCCTTCGACCTCTTGATCGATTCTATCTCGTCAGAGACGATTATGGGCAGATGAATGTGAGAGTGCTTTGCGTTGGTTGTTGCCGTTGCGGAGACCGCGCTCGCGACCGCGAGCTGGTATTCCTTGTTGTTTATCTTCTCGGTAAGTATCTTTTCGACGATGTGCGGGTGCGCCCTCCTTCCTTTTGTGGACGATGGGATTCTCTTGACCTTGCCCTGCACGCCGCCTCCCAGCTTTTCCCTTGGCCTTATGGCGATTCCCATGTGCCTTCCCGTTCTGTAGGATCCCATGGCGCCGAAGTAGGCTGCGCTGGTCTGCATACCTGCCAGCCTGAAGTGCCCCTGCGGCTGGAGCTTGTAGGAGTTCTCTGCGAGCACGGCCCTTCTTATGAGCTCGAGCCTGACGCCCTTCGAGAACGCGGTCGGCAGCTCAATCGAGTGCTTGACCTTCCCATCTAGAGATAAAACGTTTGCCATTGATTCACTTCGCTATGTAGCTTACCTTCGCCTCCTTTATGCCCCTGGCGTTCCTGTTTGTTATCGACTTCCTTATGCGCACCAGCCTCTTTGCCGGACCCGGCACCGAGCCGTTGAGCATCAGGTAGTCGTTCCTCACTTTTCCGTAGTTCTGGAAGCCTTCTGGGGGCGTTATGCTTGCATCGCCCCTTGAGCCTATCTTCAATATTCTCTTGTTGTGCTCTGTCCTGTAGTTGAATCCCAATTGACCAGCCTGCGGTATGGTGTAAAGCACCTTCGGGACGCCGAACGGACCCAATGATCCCACGTGCCTCGTCTTGCCCGTTGCCTTGTGGTACTGGACGGCGATGCCGAACCTCTTGACCGGGCCCTGCCAGCCCTTTCCTTTCGAGATGGATGTGACGTCGACGAATTCGCCGCTCTTGAAAACATCAGCTGCCTTGAGCTCCTTCCCGAGCATGCCGGCAACGAAGTCAAACTTCTCTTCTCTGGTCTTGCCGCCGACGTGCGCCTCGAACCTCGACGGGTGGTGCTGTTCAGCGCCCAACCCCTTCGGGAATGCCGCGACGAGAGCCACGACGTCGGTGAACTCGCCAATCTTGGCCTTTGTCTGACCCAGCTTGGACTCGTCGTTCTTCACCACTTTCATGTGAAGCTTCTTCGCAGAGTTGCTGTTGATGACCTCCAAAGTGGATACCTTGTAATGCGTGTTGGTGTCTTTCGAGTACAGGCGCATGCCGTAGACTTCCATAGTCGGAATCTCTAGGATTGTGCAGGGCCTGCTCACTTCCGCGCCCTTTGATGCTGCTCCCGTGTCGTCGGTGGCCATCGCGTGGGTCATCCCGACCTTGAATGCGATAATGCTTGATATCGACGGTTCGACGATGTATGTCGGCGAAGAGCGCAGCCTGGGCATGCGCGAATGCGCGCGTCTGTGATGCCAAAATTGCATTGAGCCTTTGTGCATGATATACACTGCGGGTCGATTGTGCTGAGTCGGATAGCACAAAAAGCAGAAAGAATCTGCCTGTCCTTTTATGTTGTTTTACTCTATGTTTTTATATACCTTTACCTTTTGCGGAAGTGGGAGCCTACATCGGATTTTTGCGCTTATTTGGAATGCCTGACCCCGCGTTTTTTGTTTAGGCGCAGATCATCCATTGAATTCAGCACCTGTATTTCGCGCATTATCGAGTTGATTGAAGCTCTCAGCGCAGTGAAATCTTCTGCAGTTATCGTTATTTTTAATGCCTTTTCCGTGCTCGTTATCTTTGTGCTGCTCCTGCCGTGCGCTCTTTCGCTTTGCGATGTCAGCGCCTTTTTGTAGTCGATGCCCTGGTGCTTCAGGAGGGTGATCTCTGCGAGCGCGCGGCTTTTCCTTTTTGTTAGGATGGTCTTTTTCATGCTAGGAACCCTATGGGCTCGCATCGCTTGGAGTGACTTGCAGGATGTGACGTATCAGATCCTTCTGCGCCCCCTTATGTTTTCCCTCACGCTCGGCCTCGCCTTCACGGTGCCGAAGCTCTTGATGGCTATGCCCCTGTGCTTCTTGCCCACTGATGTGAGACCCCTGAACGCACGGGCGCGCTGCGCGATTATGTCGTGGTATATCCGGTCGGACTTTATCGCCGGGACCGCGCGGTCGAGCATTATGACCTCGTAGAACTTCCGCGAACCTGCAGAGCCGACAAAATAAGAGTTGAGGACTTCGCAGTTGATGAACTTCCTTGCCGCCCTTTCCTCCGCTATCGCCTGTATCGACTTTGCCCTGGAGAAGAACCTTCCGCTCTTGGACGGCTTCCTCCCTCCCCAGTTCCTCTCTCGCTTCTTCTTTCCCCCCTTGACCTGGACCCTTATGATTATCACTCCCTCCTTCGCCTTGTAGCCGAGCTCTCTCGCTCTGGCTATGTTCGTTGGGCCGTCGACTTTTGTTACTGGCGGCTGCGTGGTCCACTCGACAAGCCTCTGCTTGTAGGCGTCCGGCCTTGTCTTGTATTCGCTGACGAAGGTGCTCTTCATTGATTTGTACATGCTCATATCATCACGGCTGACAATAAGAAGTGATATTGGTTATGTAGGCAAGATTTATAATTATAGTTAGTGTAAAGGGTGATACTGGCATGGCAAGGATTGTCGATTTGGAAGCAGGTGTCTTGCTAGCAATGTGAGGATATGAAAACCGCTGTCATAATCGCCGGAGGGAAAAGTCTTCGATTGATGCCGCTCACCAGCGACAAGCCGAAGACGCTGGTCGAGGTCATGCACAAGCCGATCCTTTATTGGATAATAAAGTGGTTGAAGAAGTATGGCGTCGAGCACCTGGTCATGGCGGTCGCATACAAGAAGGAAGAGATATACAAGTACATGAAGGACAACGATAACTTCGGATTGAAGGTCGATTTCAGCGAGGACCCGGGCATAGGCACTTCCGCGGCGTACAAGCTCGCGATAGCGCAGTATGTGGATGATGAGGATTTTATAGCGATGAATTCCGACGAACTCACCAACATGGACCTTTCGAAGATGATAGAGAAGCATGTTAAGAACAGGCCGCTCGTGACGATGGCACTGGCGCCGCTGAACTGCAGGGTCAGCGTCGTAAAGGTCGGCGACGGAGACAAGATCGTCGGATTCGAGTATGGCAAAAAGCTTCCTTCAGTACCGGTCAGTATCGGAATCTATGTCTTTAACCGCAAGATACTCGATAAGATGACCGGAACCGGTTCGCTCGAGAGCACGGTCTTCCACAGGCTTGCGCACGATGGCGGGATATTGGCGCACATGCTGACCGATGGCGAGGAGTGGTATACCATCAACACCGTCAAGGATGTCGAGGAGGCGGCCGTCGAACTGAAGAAGTGGAAGCTAGAGTGAAGCCGCCGCTTTCGTCTTTGACGCTGCATTTTTTACAGAGAGGGGTACGGATTGACGAAGGTCGTAGCAAGGTATAAATATTTACGACGCCGTAATTATGCTGAGACGGAAATTCCTGAAAATATCACGACAACTGGTACTCCTATGTCAAATAGAAAAATAGCCAAACATGCTGCTACGCACAAGAGCGCGAGCAAGAAGGTTAAGGCTGTAAAGGCTAGAAAGCCGGTCGCGGTGCGCCATATCGCGCGCGCTGCGGTGCAGAAGCCGGTCGCGGTGGCCAAGACGCCTGAAAAGAGGAAGGGGAAGGTAAACATCAACATACCCGCACAGGCTGACGCGAAGAAGGCGATAGACAATCTTTTGATTGATGAGAAAGCTGTTGATTACCTCAAGAGGAATGTCAGCAAAAGAGCGGTTGAGGTGATAAACATACTCGACGCCCCGGAGACCGACGAGGGCATCGCAGAGATGCTAGGAATGAAGATAAACGCGATAAGAAGGATACTCAACATAATGCACGGCTACGGCATAACCAATTATTATGTCTCGAAGAACGTGAACGGCTGGCTTTCGTTCTCGTGGTACATAAACGCCAACAAAGTGCCGGCGTTCCTGGAGTATATCGGAAGCATGGACAGCGGGAAGGAGGTGGCCGACGAGAACTGCAATGACTATTTCGTCTGCGGCGACTGCTACAAGAACGACAAGTTCATATACACCTTCGATGCTGCCTTTGAAGCGGGCTTCAAGTGCAACTGCGGCAACAATCTTGATCGGGTGGATAAGGAGAGGGTCGAGGAGCTGCTCGCGGAGAAGAACAGCAGCACGGAGAACCGTTAGTTGCTGGTGCACGCGCCTTGCGCGCGGGGCTTAAGCAGAAATATCTTTCTAGTGTAATATAACCTATTCATTACAGCGTTTCGG
The DNA here is from genome assembly GCA_903858385.1 of uncultured Microcaldota archaeon. GTDB lineage: Archaea > Micrarchaeota > Micrarchaeia > Micrarchaeales > Micrarchaeaceae > CAIOIN01. Next base: position 7,892 of record CAIOIN010000117.1, read on the forward strand.
AGCGAGGTAGGGTAGCCTGGAGTGCCCGCCGGGCTCATAACCCGGAGATCGACGGTTCAAATCCGTTCCTCGCTATAATGCTTACATACCACAGTGCACTTCCGCTATTAAAAAAGAAGCAAAAAACTTGTGTGTGTTAGTTATATGTTGTTTTTTTCATATACTATATATATAAAAGAGAGACGAATAGTGGAAGTGTGGGGTGCTGGTGCTTTGGATGACGACGACAATAACTTATGATTATCTCTGGGAAGCCTATCAGAAGGAGAAGCAGACAAACCAGCTGCTACCGATATCCCGTACCTTCTACACCGACGCCCTTTTCTACATAAACGGGCTGAACGCCAAAGGAGAGGCCGAATCGGCCACGAAGACGAATTCAATCAACATACTGAACAACATCTACGAGAAGCGCAGGCAGAAGATATTGATCTACATAGCCTACGGGAAACCGCTTCCGCAGCCCATCAGCAACATGGAGCAGGAGCTATGCAACAAGGTGCAGGACGTACTAAAAGTTAATAAACTGGACGGCACTAATATTAAATTGACAGACAAGGTATCGCTAAGGTCACTGAAGGACATGCAAGAGGTTATACTGCCATCGGGCAACAAAGCCGGCCCCTTCAAGAAAGACCAGGTCATGGAGCTCAGCAATCAAGAAAGCGACATAGCTTTTCTGCTCAGCAACGACATATGCGAACGTCTGTAGCGTGTTTGAATGCAAATAGCGAAAGAGATAACGACATACTGCCCGAAGTGCAACAAGCACACGGTGCACACATGCAAGATGCCCTCCAAAGGGCCGCAGAGGAGCATGAGCAAGGCAACGCG
>CAIOIN010000118.1 GCA_903858385.1 uncultured Microcaldota archaeon
CTCAAGGACTCCGATATCGAAGTTCGCAGACGAATATTGGGAGGTGCCACACATCTGGCAGGACGACACCGGCTGGCTGTGCAAGCAGCAGGTCAAAGAGACCGTGCATTCGCGCCTAGAGATGCTGCTGAGGAAGGCGCGCTAGTCCTCGCGCAGTTGCGCCGTTCCGAAAGCGACTGCATTGCAACGGACAAACGAAAGTTTTTAATGATGACGATTGCAGATATATGCGGATGCAGATGGCAATCAGGATCAAGGACCTGTTAATGGCTATCGTGGCGATAGCGATCTTAGCCGCACTGGGTGGAGAGTACTTTTACCTTTCGAGCCGCGGCTCCCCAGTCTCGCCAATCACCAACTCTACTACTCAGCCGACCACCATCCAATCAACGACCACGATTCAACCGGCAATAGCCGCATGCAGATACTGCATAAACCAGAGCCAGGCCGAGTCGATGATAGGGAGCGGCGGGGTTTATGCCGAAACTGCGCTCAACGCTTCGCAATCCAACTACGGAGAGATCAACGCCCTGCCAAGCTACAAGATAACCGGCGGTTACATCGCGACGTACGGTCCCAAAATAAACAACGCGATGACCCTGCAAGCGCCTTCGACCTACGAGCTGGTGGTACAGACCCAGAACCAAACCGGCGTCTACCACTCCATCCTCACAGGAGTACGCTCAAGAACCTTCAATCAGAGCTACCTCCAGAATCCCCCAAACAACTACCCCTATTCGAACTCCAACATACAGATAAAATTGAACGGCACAGCTAATGGTATGACCTACACATATTCGAGCTACACCTCCATCACAACCGCTTCCGGGCAGACATCCTACAAGATGACCTTTGTGGGCGAAAAGGACAACTCGGTCATGGTGCTGGCGGTCCACAGCGCGATACCGCTGAACGTCTCTTCGATAATATCAACAGCGGCCCAAAAGCTGTCCTAACCGAGCTGCGCGGCAGCTAAACAAAAGAATTCGAAAATCCGTGGACATACGATCGGATTACCTTTGCGGATAGCCCAATTCCTTCTCGTTGCTCGCTATCTTCCTGTTTATGGACCTGAGCGCGCCCTCCGCGACGTAAAGCGCCTTATCCTCCCGGTCGCAGCCCCTGCCGGACAGTTTGGTGTTATCCTTCATGCTGTCCCTTTCCTTGGTCAATTCCTTGACCTGGGTGTCAGTGGCGCCTCTTTGAGCCACAAGCTTGCTGTGGCGTCTCATCATCATAAATTTCGACAGGCTCGGCCATTCGGGCGCCTTTTTCGATTTCGACATGATACTATTAGCATCTCGGGGTATATAGCCACGTGTGCGCCGCCTCTTTGCACCCGATCAAGCGCCTGCCTTCCTGAAAGAGAGGTGCAGGAGCACAAGGGCCACCGCCTGCGTAACGAGTATGTACACAATCGCTATGCCGAACGAGTAGTAGAGGTAGCCGATGACTATGCTCGAGGCCATCAGGCCGAAGCCGTAGAAGCTGTTGAATATCCCATAAGCATGCCCCCTCTTCTTCTCGGGTATCATGCTGCCCACGACCGATCTCATGACCGTGTCCTGTATGCCTGTTACTGCGCCGAAGAGCAGCGCAGCGCTGAACAGGAAGAGCGGCAGCGATCTAATCAGCACGAACGGCAGCACCGCCGCGGTTATTAGTCCGATGTACACCAAGCTCTTACCGACCTTGTCATACAGTATGCCGAAGACCACACCGAAGAATCCCTCTCTCCGACCATGGCAGTGAGGAATATGAGCGGTATCAGGTAAGCGCTAATGACTCCTTGGGCGCTGACCAGCATGAACGAGACGTTGTACAAGCCCGCTGCGCTGACCGCCACTGCGAGCGAGTAGAGTATGAATCGGTTGAAGGTCATCATCTTGCTCTTGTCCATCACGTGCTTCTTCTTCGGCACATGCTTGTGGTACTGATAGGCGATGACGAGCGTCGCCAGCGAGACGATCGCTGGCAGGAAGAGGAACTCGAACGCCAACCTGTAATCGTTCCTGTAGAGTATTATCAGCGCCATGACTATCGGGCCTATTATCGCTCCGGTCTGATCCAGGGCCTGGTTTATCGCGAAGGCCCTGCCTACCTTGCCCTGCTTCGCTGCCGTGGAAATGATGTAATCTTTCGGCGGCGAGCGTATCCCCTTTCCTGCGCGCTCCGCGACTATGAGTATGGCCGCGATTATGTAGCTGCCAGTGAATGCCAACAGCGGCAACGCCAGCATATTTATTATGTAGCCGATGAAGGTTATCGCCCAGTAGTCGTGGGTCTTGTCCGCCAGCCTGCCGCTGACCAGCCTTATGGAATAGCCGATGAAGTCTCCGACTCCAAGCACGACTCCGAGAAGGAAGACCGAGCCGCCAAGGCCAGTCGTGAAGAACTGCGGTATTATGCTCCTGCCCCCCTCGTAGACGAAGTCCCCGAAGAGGCTGACGACTCCCAGGATGATTATGAGCATAGTCCCTTGCGATACAATCCTTCGCTTTTCAGCCATCCAGCCACTCGCTCATAATGCGCTAGAAAAGACTAAATATCTCATGAAATTGATGAATTGGAGTGATAGGATGGTTACAAACATCGCATTGAAGGACGCTGGCGCCAATCAGGTAAGGAACCCACAGCCGCTCTCAAACTGGTTCTTCAGCAATGCTTTCGACGATTCCGTCAGGGTGCTGTACACCGATGTACTCAACGGGACGGTGCGCAGCCTGAGGTTCGCCATAGAGATAAACAAGTACGGGAAAGATTGCTCATTCAACCCAGGCTTCGTTTTGGAAGTGAAGGAGGACCTTGGAAGAGCCTACAGAAGCTGCAAGGTCATGCTGGGCGAGCAGAAGAGCCCAGGCACTACCGACATGCTCAACACCGATTCGATCACCAGTTCGCCTGCTAATTATTCTGCTTACAAGAGCATACTGCGCTCTCCCGACGCCCCGGAGGACAAGCCGCTAGAGATAATGTGGGGGGTTGCTGATGCTCTGAGGCGCGAATACCTATATAAGATGCAGCACAACAGGGCATTATCGATAGCTTACCAGACGATTAAGATCGATGCGATAGCAGTTGTCGCAAAAGACGCGCAGAAAAATGCCATAGCGCTTCGCAAATAACGAATGGTAATCGAGTGAACGATTCCGATTATAACAAGGGCATCGAGCGCGTTCAAAAGACGCTCGATGAGCTCGTGGAGAGTTCGTGGACGCGATTCGTAGAGCACAGGAACGAGAAATACACCGGCATGCGTTTTTCCGCCCATACGGAAGACAGGAGCACGATGGAGAAGGCGAAAGCCATGCTCTCCGATACCGGGTTTCTGGATGGACCTGAGAAATGGAAGATGGATCTACTGGTTGCGATAAGCGAGAAGGTATTCTATCACGGCACCAGCTTCTTTGGCGAGCTCAATCCGTTAATCTCGCAAGAAGAGAGGGCGTTCTATGCAAACATGCTGATACACGACGCTAGGACGCAGCCTCCCAAGCAGATGGGATACAAGTGGCTGGTGGAGCAGTACGACAACGGAAAGCTAAAGGATTTCATAGACCATGACCTCCTGGTCGAGTCGGTCAACAGGGGTTTCTGGGAGATGGTGAGCGAGTACCTGAGCTACACCGAGAACGGGAGGATCATGGCAGTCGTGCCGTGGAAGAGCTACGAAGTTCTCATGAAGTATTCAGAGCATCTCGATTTTACAAAATACAGGGAGTGCTGGCCCGAGAGGCTGTGCAACAGAGACAATTGGCCGGGCAAGGACTATGCGAAGGTGTACGACAGGGCGAAGGCAAGCGGCACGCTCACCACAAAGGAGCTTGGTTTCCTGGCTTCACCAATGATTGGCAGGATAATCAACGCGGCATTTAACCCCATGGACGTAGACGTGGAGCCTGAATCTTTCATGGAGGCGAACATGAAGCGCTTCGCCGATGTCCTCAACACCCCCGCGATACAGAATCTTTTGAAAGAGGTTTTCTCGATCTGCATAAACTCGCTCAGCAACGAAGAGGACAACATCTACAACGCCAAAGTGATAGAGCCGTACCTGAGAATGGCGTACAGCGCGAAGCGCAATCTCGCGAGCTCCAGCATCGACAGGAAGGACGTCTGGCTCATAGACAACATGATCAATGGCAGGTTCCCGGTCGAGTGGCTGAACGAGGAGGCAAAGGAGTACGTCCAATCGAAGATAGTCAAGACCATAGATGAAAACCACGGCAAGATCTCGCTGCTGACAAAGAACATGGACTACATAAGCGATGCGATGAAATCCGGCGGCACTGGGTGGACGGCGTGCGCAAGTTCCTCGGAGCCCTAAGGCTCTACGGCAATATGCCCCTTGCCGTGCGCTACGACGAAGTCACGATGGAGTACGGGCCGGATAAGCCGGTCGCCCCGCGGATCGTGCCCGACGCAGACATTGCGATCCAGGAGGACTCGACCGTCTACCGCTCGAGGCAGCAGCGCATGGCGGAGGCGCTTGCCGACCTCAAGGTGGCGATGAGCCTAGCGGATAAGTTCCCCGCCGCAGTGGGTGAGGCGTATCAGGATTACCTCGTGGCAGGTGGGCATCAAAACATCAAGCAGATGCTCGAGCCTCCAC
>CAIOIN010000119.1 GCA_903858385.1 uncultured Microcaldota archaeon
AGCGCGGCGATGGCTGCCGAGCTCAGCGCTTTCATAGCAAAGAGGAAGATGCGGCTGGGGCCCGTGCAGATGATCGAGAATGCTTACCTGAAGCGGCTCGTCGAATACATAAGAACGGGCAGGTCGCCGATGAAGAGCAGGAGCCTCGACGCGTCGCTCTTCCTTTCCAGCGGCGGCGAGGTCTATCCCTCGATAATGTGGGAGCGGGAACTGGGCAACGTGCGCGACACCGGCTACGATCTGGAACCCATATGGCTCAGCAAAGGCGCCGAAGAGGTAAGATCCATGATAAAAGAGGGCAAGGAGCCGGCCTGCTGGACATCGTGCGAAGCCTATCAATCGATAGCCGGGAACATCCCGAGCCTGCTGTTCTGACAAAAGCGCATCGGATATTGCGAAAATTAGTCCTCCTTCTCTTCCAGTCTCTTCTTGACGTGCTTCAGTCCTGAGAACGTGTCTCTTTCTATCTCTTCAAGCCTCATGGATATGTACTTGGTCTGCTTGTTCAGGTTGGGCAGAAGCACGTACTCGAGTGCGTTCACCCTTCTCTTGACCTTTTCGACCTCGAGGACCAGCCTCTTCAGGCCCTGTTCCCTCTTCGCGACGTCTACGACGGTGTTCAAGACCTCGTTGAAAGATTCGTTGACATCGTCGACCGCGACGCTCGTCGATAGGAGCGAGTAGCCCCTGTCAAGTATGCTGGGATTCTCGTTGCTGTGCTCTATCTCCGGTATGCGCACGCCCATGATGTTCTTCGACTGTATCTTTATCGGCTGAGGTTCCTTCACGTAGTTCGCAGCCTCGTCAAGCGGTATGTCTCCGACATACGTTGATGATACCGCAAGCGTCTTGTACGAATTCTGCAGAACTTCCTGCATGTAGCCGCGGTCCTTGGTCGAATCGTTCAGCAATTTCAGGAACTCTATGACAAGCACTTCGCGCTTCCTCTTCAGCAGCGTGTAACCCCTCTTGGCAAGGCCTATCTTCTTCTTCGTGCTGATGAGATTCATCCTTGTCGGGTTGATTGCCACAGCGTCATGCCTTTTGTTTGTAGTACTTGTCCACGAACTCCGACTTTATCCTCGTGAGCTCGGTCTTGTCGAACATCGAGAGCAGATCCCAGCCTATGCCGAGCGTCTTCTCTATGTCCCTCTCCTCATAAGGGCCCTGAGTCAGGAATTCCTTCTCGAAGCGATCGCCGAACTTGAGGTACTGCTTGTCGCTTTCGCTCAGAGCTTCGGTTCCGACTATTGAGCTGAGGCTCTTCGCCTCCTGCGCCTTAGAATAGAATCCGTAAAGCTGGTCCGCAACTCCCTTGTGGTCCTCCCTTGTCTTGCCCTTGCCTATTCCGTTGTTCATAAGCCTCGACAGCGAGCTGAGCGGGTTTATCGGAGGATAAACGTTCTTGTTCGAGAGATCCCTGCTCAGGTATATGTTGCCCTCGGTTATGTAGCCGGTCAGGTCCGGTATCGGGTGCGTTATGTCGTCGCTCGGCATTGTCAGTATGTTCAGCTGGGTTATGCTGCCCTTCTTGCCCGTTATGAGGCCTGCGCGCTCGTATATGCTCGCAAGGTCCGTGTACATGTATCCCGGGTAGCCTCTCCTGCCTGGCACTTCCTCCCTTGCGCTCGACAATTCTCTGAGCGCCTCGCAGTAGTTCGTCATGTCCGTGAGTATGACAAGGACGTGCATGTCCATGTTGTAAGCGAGATACTCAGCTGTCGTAAGCGCCAGCCTCGGCGTTAGTATACGCTCTATGCTCGGATCATCTGCAAGATTGATGAATGCAACAGTCCTCTTCAAAGCGCCAGTCTTCCTGAGGTCGTTTATGAAGAACGCGGAGTCGTCGTAGGTTATTCCAATGCCTGCGAACACGACCGCGAAATTCTCCGAAGTTCCTCTGACCTTGGCCTGCCTCGTTATCTGCGCTGCAAGCTCGTTGTGCTTCAATCCTGAACCGGAGAATATCGGGAGCTTTTGTCCTCTTACCAGCGTGGTGAGGCCGTCTATCGCCGACACTCCTGTCTGAATGAAATCTTTCGGCATCGCCCTTGCTGACGGGTTTATCGGCTCGCCGTTTATGTCCCTTTTTTCCTTGTAGATCACGTCGGACTTTATGTCCCTGGGCCTTCCCTGTCCGTCGAAGACCCTCCCAAGCATCTCATCTGAGACTCCGAGCTTGAAGGTGTCGCCCAAGAAGCTCACCGAAGTCTCGCTGACGTTCATGCCGCTGGTCTGGCCGAAGACCTGCACCACCGCATGCTTGTCCGTGCTCTCCAGCACCTGGCCCAACCTCTCTTCGCCATTCGGCATCTTTATCCTGACAACCTCGTTGTAGGCGGCGTTCCTGACCTTCTCTACCACTACCAACGGCCCTGCAACGCTGCTTATTGTCTTGTATTCGACTTCAAAATTGTTCATTGGCTCGCCTTCTCACCTACCTTGACCATCTCGTTGAATTCCCTGTCGATCTCGTCCCTTATCGACTTCGTCTCCTTCTCCATGTCCTGCTCCTTTATCTCCTTCATTCTTGCTATCCTCGCCCTGACCTTGGCCTTCACGACCGTGTCAGCGTTCACTTCCATCTGAAGCACGCCCGAGGCCTTGCTCCTGAAGTGCAGTATCGTGCCAAGCATCAATTGCTGCTTGTTGAGGCTGGCGTAGGTGTCTATCTCGTCGTAGGCGCTCTGCCTCAGGAAGTCCTCCCTTATCATCCTGCCTATCTCAAGCGTGACCCTTTCCGTGTCGGGAAGCGCATCAGCTCCGACCAGTTGCACTATGTCCTTCAATTCCGCTTCTCTCTGCAATATCGCCATGGCTTCGTCTCTTGCCTTGGAGAAGCCCTCGCCGACATTGGCGTTGTACCACTTGGCCAGGTTGTCCAAGTACAGTGAATAGCTCTGCAGCCAGTCTATCGCGGGGAAGTGCCTCGATCCCGCGAGCGACGCGCTGAGGCTCCAGAAGGTCTTGACGACCCTGAGCGTTCCCTGCGATACCGGCTCTGACGTGTCTCCCCCTGCGGGCGACACCGCGCCGACTATCGTGACGGAACCGATGTTGTTGTTCAACGTCTTGACTCTTCCCGCCCTTTCATAGAACTCTGCAAGCCTCTTCGGCAGATAAGCGGGGTAGCTCTCCTCTCCGGGCATCTCTTCCAGCCTTGCGGATATCTCCCTCATGGCCTCGGCCCATCTCGATGTCGAGTCGGCCATAAGCGCCACGTCGTATCCCATGTCCCTGAAGTATTCCGCTATCGTTAT
>CAIOIN010000120.1 GCA_903858385.1 uncultured Microcaldota archaeon
ACCTCGTACTCCTTGTAGTAAGACGGAAGATCAGTGCCCCCGCCTCCCAGCGATATCCTGAACGGGGTCCTTGAAACCGCGTGCGGGTTCGCCTGTATGAATCCCTCCCATGCGTCGTCAAACTCCTTTATCGTCTCTTCAGTTCTTTGGTGGTAAGGCATCTGCGTGAGTATCTTCGTGGGTATCGTCAGGATGTGCGCTCCGGCCGCTATCGCCTGGCTGACATCGTCAGGCTTCCTTATGCTGCCGACGATCAGCTGCGTGCCTATGCCGTTCTCCTTGACGAATGCGGCGTAATCCCTGATTATCTTCACTGGATCCTCGCCCGCATCCTTCGCCCTGTTGTAGAACAATGAAACGTAGGTCGCTCCGGCCTTCGTGGCCAGAACGAGCTGGTTGAATGTCATTATCACAGTCATGTTCGTCTTTATCCCAAGCGCAGAAAGCCTCTTGACGACCTTCAGGCCGTTGCCGTCCGCCGACATGGCGACCTTTATCACCACATTCTTGTTCCAGCTCGCGTACTCCTTCGCCTCGGCAACCATGTCGTCGACCGTGTGCGTCGTCGTCTCAACGCTCACTGGCCCGTTGACGATGTTGCAGATGTCTATGACCCTCTTCTTGAAATCCATGCCTCCCTCTTGTAGAAAGAGCTTCTGGTTTGTGGTGACTCCGTCTATGATGCCCCAGCTATTGACCTCCTCGACCTCCTTTAGCGAGGCAGTATCAAGAAATATCTTCGTCATGTCTCGTCCCGATTTAATGCCCATCCAAGATATTTAATCGTTTGCTATGGGCATTCTGCCCATTTGCGCCCTCGTACCCGAGGAAGGCAAACGCGTCAACTCATGCTGCGGCTTCAATTGTAGCTGATTTTGAATATGCGCGTGTCGCCGTTCATGTAGACTGCCCTCATCGTAGTGTTGCCATTGCCGTACGGGCACTCCGCGTAGTTGCAGAGGAAGGTGAACTTGAAGAGGTTGCTCGCCGGAAGATCCGCTCCGAGTATGACGGCGCCGGTTATGGTCCTGTTGGTGTAAAGGATCAGCAGAGTGTAGTCTATCGTGTTCGTTGCATTGGATTCCACAATGCTATAATTGTAATTCAACTGGTTGTAGAACATCACGTGCTTTACCTGCGCGTAGTTGTTGTTGTTCACGGAGCCTATGAAGCCGTTTACCGCGGTGCCGTTCGATTCGGACTTCAGCACCAGCATCGCCCTGTACGTGCTCGACCCGAACGAATAGAACTGCGCGGTGCCGTTGTGCGTCACCTGCATCGTTCCAAGCGCGACGAAACCGTACTGCGAGGCGTTCTGCACCAGCCCTTCAACCGCAAGACCGCCCAATTCCTGGTACCAGAAGCTCCTTGCGACCAGATAATCCGGCTTGTCTATTGAATAGAGGTATTGCGTGTCCGATGTGGTGTTGAATAGGAACTGCGAGAAACCGATTATGGGGCCGCTCTGCTCGCCTCCGACGCTGTCCGCGAGGCTCGTCCTGTTGGCCCACGCCTCAACCACGGAACCGTCCGGCCACACCGCGACGACCGTCGAGTTTATCGGCGTGTTGTTCTTCATCCAGGTCATCGCATCAAGGAACTGCTGATTGATGCCGTCCGCCTGGCTCGCGCTGGTTGATGCCACATAAGTGTTGTAAAGGTTGAAGAGCAGCAGCACTGCTATGATCCCGATGTAGACGTAGCGCATCTTCATGCTGCCCTTCGCCAAAGCGTAAAAGCCGTACGCGATTATCAGAATTATTATCACTAAGTTGATGATGCCGCCTGCTGCAAGCAACGGTACCGAGAAGCTGATTGCTGCGGGATAGATGCTGGTGTACACGGCATAGAGAAGTGCAATGCTCACGGCCACGACGATGGGCAGCACGTACATCCTGCCTTCTACAGTCCAATTCTTTGCTATCATCCACAATATATAGACGAAGTAAGCCGCGAAGATCGCGATGGGTATGGACACTATCGCATTGTACCTTATCGCCAGCGTCTGCATGAAGCCCGTGACAAAGAGATAAGCGAAAGCCACAATGAAGCCGCTGTTCAGGCTGAGCTCCATCTCGCTGATCTTGTAGTGGTCCTTGCCCTTGCCGTCGAACCTTTTCGCCAGCAGAAGGAAGAGCAGCACGCCCAACGGCGCAAGGTAAAGCTGGAAGTTGAAGCTCGCGAACAGGAACTGCAAACTAGGCGCCTGCAACTCCTGGGTTGTGGCGCCCACCGGATTGGCCGCGGTATTCGTCGTTGTAGCGGTGCCCTCGACGACGTGCCAGACGTACGTGGTGACTGGGAAGAACGCTATCGCCGTAGCCACCAGCGCAAGGACTATCACTATCGTGATCCTGCCCTGGGCGCTGTTCAGCATCGCAAACCTGTGCCTGTACTTTACCAGGTACATCGCGGCAACAGCAACGAGCAATATCCCCACATACAGTGCAAGGAACTCCGTGCGGTACAGGGAATAACCCGGGTAAACATTTCCAAGGTAAACGTAAAGATGCTCTAACAGATAAGTCAGCAACAGACCAAACGCCACCAATACGTTCGTTTCTACAAGCTCCTTTCTCGCGGTGATGAAGCCATAGCCTATCAGCATGAGCAGCGCCATCATGTAGACCGCGATGATGAACGGCGACCCCGTCCATATCAGGAGGCCCGTGCTCAGCGCGACAGACGACAAAATGACATAGGCAAGCCTGTGCTTGCCTCCTTCAAGAGCCTTCAGCATGAACAGCAATGCAACCATGAGCGGCAAGGCTATGAAGCTGTCGCCCCTGTAAACGAGTGCTGCGGTCCTTGCAATGTTGCCGCTTGAGACTGCGACGAAGAACATCGCCAGCAGCCCAAGCAGCTTGCTTTTTGACAGGTACCTTGCGAAGAAATAAGCGAGTATGACGTAGAGCACGCCGAACAGCACGGGCATCAGCCTCATTATGGTGAGGTAGCCTATGCCGAAGTACTGCAGCACGATGCCCGGCAGCACAGCCAGGTACTCCATGCCCGGCTCCTCGCCCCTCGGATTGTGCACCGGGAATCCGGACAGCACGCCATAGGCCGGAACGACAAGATGGTTGCTTACGGTCTGCATCACCATTGAATAATAATAGAAGCCGTCAGGCTCGAACAGGCCCTGATACTGCAGCATCCCAGCCCTAAGGAATACCGCCAGGACGAGCACGGCGACGAAAGCCGCCACGAAGAAATATCTGTTGTGAACTACTCTCTCAGCGCTCTCGATGTTGGCGTTGAGTACTCCCGAAAAAGTGCGTCCAGTGACTTCTGCCTCAGCGTTTTCTACCATTGCATACCCCCAATGCGATCAAAAGCAAATGCAAGCAGAATCTCTCTATCCAGATTTATAAACCTATACGCTCCGCTAGCACTCAAAGCCTCATGCGATCTCAAAACAATACAAGCCAGATTTGCGTCTCTGCGCTGCGCGACGCATTCCAAGAAAAAGCGAAACGTCGGTGCGCATTTAAAAAGAACGCATCCTGCAAAGCTTTAAAAATCCAACCAGTTAATTAATAGGCGAGCTAGGGGTTGCTATGAACAATAAGAGTGGGCTGTTACTGCTTTTTGTGCTGATGTTTAGTGTGCTGTTCCTGCAGAATGCTGCAGCAACTGTGATTACTGCAACTCCTAATCCATACACGCTTTCCAACAAGACCGTAGACGTTGGCCAGGTCTCGATAGCAAACACCGTGCTGTCGAACGCGGCTGCCGGTACGACCTACTACACTGGCAACTGGCTCTGGGCTGCGCCTTCGTCGTCAAACATAGTGGCGGGCAACACCCTGATACAGAACCTGCCTGCAACGAACAACGCGCTGATGCTCACGATAAACGCGCTCTCATACAACAGCCTGCTCCTGAATTTCAACGGTATCATCTATTACGCCAACGCGGTTGGCACAAACACTATCTACGGAATCTGGACGTTCAACGCATTCGCCGGAGACAATTCACTCGATACGAGTCCGGCTCCGGCTCTGACGAACACGATAACGATCGATCAGGCTCCAAACGTACTTGCCCTTACCCCGTCCAACATCGTACTTGACTTCGGCCAGTCGGTCACGTACAACGTGATCCTGTCTGGAATCGGATCTGCATTCACCGTCAACCTCGTCAGGGGCGACGGGGTTTTGATAAGCTCATTGAGTTCGCAGTCCGCAGGCACGCGCACATTCGCGACAAACATACCCGTCTTCGGCGCATCAGGCTCATTCAACGTGGTCGCGACTGATTTCACTCCGACGACTCCGTTCAGCTTCAACTCGATATCCAATTCCATAACCGTCAGGAGCACACCCAACGTCCTGACCCTTCTGCCTTCCAACATTGTTCTTGACGCGGGCCAGTCCGTGGTCTATAACGTGATCCTGTCTGGAACAGGCTCTGCATTCACCGTCAACCTCATAAGGGGCGACGCCGTTTTGATAAGTTCATTGACCGGGCAGTCCGCAGGCACGCGCACATTCGTTGCAAACATACCTGTCTTCGGCGCATCAGGCTCATTCAACGTTGTCGCTACCGATACCGGAACGACCACTCCGTTCCTCTTCAACTCGATATCCAATTCCATAACCGTCAGGAGCACTCCTACCGTCCTGACCCTTGTCCCGACTAACATCGTCCTCGATGCGGGCCAGTCTGTAGTATATAACATCATACTGACAGGAACCGGATCGGCATTCACCGTCAACCTCATAAGGGGCGACGGAGTTCTGATAAGTTCATTGAGCGGCCAGTCGTCAGGCACGCTCCCGTTCGCGGCAAACATACCAGTCTTCGGCGCATCAGGCTCGTTCAACGTTGTCGCAACAGACACGGGAACTACAACACCGTTCCTCTTCAACTCGATATCCAATTCCATAACTGTCAGGAGCACACCCAACGTCCTGACCCTTGTCCCGACCAACATCGTTCTTGACGCTGGCCAGTCCGTTGTCTATAACGTGATCCTGTCTGGAACGGGCTCTGCATTCACCGTCAACCTCATAAGGGGTGACGGAGTTTTGATAAGCTCATTGAGTTCGCAGTCCGCGGGCACGCGCACATTCGTTGCGAACATACCGGTCTTCGGCGCATCAGGCTCATTCAACGTGGTCGCCACAGACACAGGAACTACGACTCCGTTCGCCTTCAATTCGATATCCAATTCAATAACAGTATACGCAACACCTACAATGACGCTGAATTCGATGGCGTCCATCGGGACCGTAACCAATTCGATAGTCTATGGCAACACAGTAACGGTCAATGCGCTTACTGCAAGCGGCAGCGGCTCTTTCGCATTCGCTTGGACTCTGAACGGCGTTGGCGCAGCTAACACCGCCATAGGAACGGCCGGGGCATTCAACGTGCTCACGCTGCCTGCGGCCGGCAACTACCAATTCAACGTGGTTGCGACAGACACCAAAACGACGACTCCGTTCGTATTGCCACAGGCAACCAACACGATAGTCATAAACCAGAATGCAAGCCTTTCTGGCGTAGCCACCTTCACCAGATCGGGATCTGCCACGCAGACCACCAGCACGACCGCCTCATACTCGGCTGGCTTCTACGACATAGCCGGCATATCGTTCAACGGCCTATACTCCATAACCAACCAGACGCCGTGGACCGTCTACCTGAACAGCGCGCTGGTATCCACGACAAACTCGCTGTACTCTTTCGGCGAGCAGGCGCAGGCGGGAACCTACACATTCACCTTCACAAACCCAGGTAACAACAATTACACCTCAAAGACGTTCACGGTCACAATGAGCGTCTCGCAGCAATCGACCGGAGGTGGCGGAAGCGGCAGCGGCGCATCATACACTACGACAGTCGCGACGACCTCCACGACGGCGCCGACAACAACAACCACGATAATGCCTGTCGTCCATACCGTGAACGGCACAGCGAATGTCAGCATAAAGACAGGCAAGCCGGTCGAGGTAAACGTAACCGGCACATCAGCATCGATCGCGATATTCACGACCTCAATCGGCAGCACTGCAGTGCATGTCACCGCGTCGAACGCGACTTACAACTCGGCTCCGGCTCCGGCAAACTTCACGAAGCTGTCTGCAATCAACCTGACGCTGTCAACTACCGGCAACATAACTGTGAACGCGACGATGCCGTACCCGTGCAGCCTGCCTTCTGACAGGATAGCACCGTACATACAGAAGAACGGCATCTGGATTGCGATAACGCCCTTCACAATCAACACCGGCGCCTGCACCGAGACATTTACTGTGCCGAAGGATCCCATCGTGGGACTGCTAGAGAACAACACTCCGGCAGCCACGACAACGGTCCTGCCGACGACCGCGCCAACAACCACTGTGGCGCCGACTCCGTACAACGTGGGATCGACCTACATGATCGCTGCAGTCGTAGTGATCGTGATAGTTGCAGTTGTCGCATACGCGCTGCTCAAGGGAAAAAATAAGGGCGCACGCAGCGTCTGAACCCCTCCGACGAGCGCGGACGTTGATAAAAGAGAGCATGTATGACAAATGACGAAGTATAAACGGATATATATAAAAGAAATGTTAATGATGTGCTATGGGTTTAAATACCTTACTTTGGTTATACCTTCACAAAAATGCTTACGTGATAGAATGAAAACTCTGAATGCAAAACGTGTAGCTGCGATAGCAGCTGGAGCAGCCCTTTTGGGCGTAGGACTTGCGTTCGCAGGCCCAGTAACCTTCCAGAATGTACCGATAATCAGCAACGCCGGCCAACCGGTCGTGCAGATTGTAATCGGATCGACGGCAAAGCCCGCTGACGGAGTATCCGCCGCGAACATTGCTGCAGCGATCGGCAACCTTGCGTACACGAGCGTACCTGTAACCGCAACAGTCAATGCGACTCAGGCACAGAGCGTGCTGCATGTATCCGTATCATCTTCTACTGGTACTGGACTATCCAACCCGCAGGTCTGGCTGAACGAGAGCGCATCTGCCGCCCCTAACGGCGCATTTGCATTCCAGGCTTTGATTGGATCAGTATTGAACAAGGCAGTAGTCCTTGGAGTTCCGGCAAGCACAAAGACCTTGCAGGGCATAGGGCAGTACTCATACCCTGAGTCAAACTCGCTGACATTTTCACCGATGGCAAGCCCGTACTACTCCATATCCTTTATACCGTTCCAGACTGTGACCTCCTCCATAAACGGCGGCGGACTCAGCTTCACGAGCGGATTCAGGAGCACTACATACGACAACATACTGCAGGTATCGAATGCGAACCTCGCATCGTTGCTCGCGAACTCTGGTGCTTATGGAGAGAATGAATATCTGTGGCTAACCGGATTCCCGGTCTTCGACCAGGGAACCACAAGCTCACCTGTCAACCAATTCGCGTTGGCAAGCGCAGGTGGCGCATATCAGGTAACCTTCAACAAGCCGATCCCGATTCTGACCGGCTCTGGTGGAGTCAACCAGCCAAGCATAACGCTGCTGGGCAAGACCTGGACAATATTGAACTACACTGCGGCTACTGCCTCGCTCCCGAACACGTTGGGATCCACAGGCGGAGTCCTGGACAGCTCGCACATCACATTCGGCGGAAAGATCACACTGGCGGCTTCGCTGGTGCCGTTGACGACTGTCTATGTCGGCCACAACCTGACAAGCGGCCCGTTCACAGTGCAGCTTACAGACTTGGGTCAACCAAACTCCAACGGTGTCGTACCGGCATCATTGGCTGTCTACTACAATGGCCAGTTGACGAACACCTCGTCCACATTCCCGGCAAGCACGCTGAAGTTCAACGTGACCGGAAACCTTCTGTATGTAAAGGTAAACAGCACATTCGCTGGTCTGTACCAATACCAGAAGTGGGCAAAGATGCAGCTGTTCTCGAACGTTCAGCCGATGTCAAACGGCGGAGCATGGAACGCTACAACGAACCCAGGCTGGGACGTACTCTTGGGCTGGACAAACTCGACATCCGGAACAAAGGTCAACGCACTGCAGACAATAATCGCGTACAACCTTACGCCGGTCTCGGCATTGATGGCCGGACAGAGCTTCAGCTTCATAGGAAACCCGTCGTCGTACAAGATGACATTGGCGGGAGACACGCTGGGCAACAACTTTGACGCAGTTTCGTCAACAGTCTCTAGCTCAAGCAACTTGAACTACCAGAACACTCCGGGTACCCCAACGGGCGGCGGTGTCGGCAACATAAACAACATAACCGAACCGGGCCAACTTCTGACCCTAACAAGCCAGATCCCGAACGCGTTCAGCTATGCTGGACAGGTCACGGGTACGGTCAAGTACGACCTGACGCCATACCAGCTGTCAATGAACGGCAACTCAATGGGTCTGGGTGGAGGAACGGGCTCGCAAGCGTACGTCTTCGCGAACGCCATTGCGCCGTATAACGGGCTGATAAACAGCAACAACCAGCTCACGATAACGGTGTATGGATACCCAACCAACTCGGCAACGAGCCAGGTGTCCAACTCGTTCACGCTGACTGCGATTAACAGCCAGCCATCGACTGGATACGCGTACAACGCGCCGGTTGCAAGCCTGTACAACGTTACAAAGATAACGCTGTCAGAGGCTGTACCAGGCCTTACCGTTGTGGTAGGCAACGTCATAGGTGCGAACGCTTTGGCAACGATGACAACGCTGACGCCACAGATACTGTACACGCCGTCGACAAGCTCGTCGCTGTACACGTACGCCACTACCTCGGGTACAACGGCCGTGCTCTACAACCAGCAGAACGGGCAGGCACCGACAAACGTCGTGCTGAACGCGCTTACTGCTACGGCATCGCCGTCAATAGGGTCGACCTACGCAACGTTCACAGTGAACGTGGTAGAAAACCCTGTACCGGGTCAGACAACCCCGACGGACTACCTGGCGTTCGAGCTGAAGAACAGCACCACCGGTGGAGTAGCCGCAGCTGGTACATTGTATCAGATGAACTACTCTGCGACAGGAACGCAGAACAACGTGACCTACGCCCCGACAACTGGTTCTACCCTAAACGTTAGGCAGAACTTCAGGACAGAGAAGGGTAGCAAGGTGACGAGCATAAGCCCGACAACCGTTGTACTGAGCCTCGCAAAGGCAGTCGACCAACTGACGATAGACGTGGGCCCGATAGCATCGAACACGACAACTACGTCCTACAAGACGTATGGACCGTTCGGTCTGGGTCAGCCGACAAACCTGGCAAACGTCAGCATAGGAAATGTAACTGCTGGTGTCATACTGGGTACTGGTAGCACATACACGATAACTGGCATAAACAACATAACTGCCAAGCCATCTGTATCCATGGCTACACAGCCGGTACTGTTGAACAACCTGGCAACAACGCCATTGGTCGTCCTTGACTCGCAGGCAAGTGCAGGCAGCAACCTGATCTTGATAGGCAGCGGTTACGTCAACACCCTGAGCGCACAGCTTCAGTCGGCGTACAACGTATCCATGACTACCACGACTCAGATAACCCAGGCGTACGGGACAAACCGTATACTGGTAGCTGGCTACTATGCTGCGCAGACAACTGCGGCGGCAAATGCGTTCATCCAGCAACTGTATGCGAACGCGGCAGGCAGCTAAATTTAGCTGCCTTCTTTCTTTTTTTCTTTTCCTTTTCTTCTTTATTTTTCTGTTTTTCTCTTCCTTCTTTTTTCATTTCACCCAGCTTCAGCCCTGCTTTTTCCGAGCAATAGCTGACTGCAAACAGTGCTCGCATCTCCAAGACAATCTGTAATATCTAGCCCATAAGCGGGGTTAGGCACGCCTGGAGGGCCTGCTCTAGGGCAATATCAATACCAGAAATAGGGGCAGAACTAAGGGCAGCGTGCCCTGCACGGTTCCGTCATCTGTCCTCCTCAATATTTACGCATCAGTTCTTAGAGAAGGTAAGGTTCCACAGGTACACCCTCTTATTGCTGTATTGCGGAAGGAACATGAGCGGATTGCCCGCAGAGCCCGACACCAGGGTCGTGTTTATCGCGTATTCCACATACCTGCTGGTCAGGTTCACTTGTCCCAACACCTGGTACCTGCCGCCCTGCACCGGCTCGGCTACCATAAACTCTTGCGGCGTCAATGATACCGCTCCGAAGCTTATCCTGGTGCGCACATACGACTCTGCGATGCCTGCAGCGCTTCCTGTTGCATTCTGGTAAGGCGCATATACCACCATGGCTCCTTGGTAAGCCGGAGACCACAATATTCGCGTGCTGCCGTTCACTGTCGCGTTGCTGCTGTTCCATTCCTCGATGGCCGGATAGGCGACGAAGCTCCTGTACAACGGCCTGCTCAGCGCATTTGCGGTCGAGAACGCTATCGTTGCGTTGTCGTTGTACACAGGCGGTCCGAAGACGCTGTACAGATACGAAGCCTCTTGGTAGAGCTCGCTCTCGTTGTAGGCTCCTTTCTGCAGCACCACCATACCTGCCTGGTAGTTGTAGAGCGACAATAGCGTCTGGTTCGTGTAGTTCTGCGATACAGGCGAAAGGTATGCGAAAGCCCCATAGTTCAGCAGATTCGAATCCTCGATGACGAGCGGTATGCTGTAGAGCAGCTCGTCGTCAGTGGCGTTCTCCCTGCCGCCCAGGTCGCCGCCGATGAGCGGCTTCTTGTCTATTGAGGTGTAATACATGGCCGTTCCGGTATAAAGTGCCGGCGTGCTGGTGCCGACCGTTGTCGCAGGCAGCTCCAAAACGGAGAAGTTTGCTCTTAAGCTGCCCAGCTCGCCGTATATGGTCGGTATCCTCAGGTTCGTGGACATCTGATTTATCAGCGAGGCGCTCATGGGTATGGCTGCAAGCTCAGCCAGTATTATTACGGATGCTATCGCGGTCACTGCATAAGGCCTCCATGCGCCCTTTGCGCGGGTTTCGTTGATCTTCCTGTCAAGCTCCTTAAATCCGAAGGCAGCCATGACTGCGACGCACATCGTGAACAATAATTGGAATCTTCCAGGCTCCCTTACTATGCTGATGAAGGGTATGATGCGGTACAGCGAATACAGTCCATCCTGGAAATTCGAGAGGTAAGAGCCTATCTGCACCAACGGCCCGAGGCAGAGCAGGCCGAATATGATCGCGCCTACGAGCCAGAGCATCGCATCCTTCCTGTTCTTGTACAGTCCGTACAGCGCAAGCACCAGGACGCTATAGCCTATGTACGCCTCCCTCTCCGTAGGATTGCCGAGATATATGGTGCCGTAAAGCGCCTTCGACAGCCCTGCAGAGTAGGCTATCCCGTTGTAGTAGCTGGGCAGGAAGAAGGCGAAGAGGTTGTCGCTCCAAAGCGCGTTGTACATCGGCGTGTTGAGGTAATCCGCAGTGCCGACGCCAGCATCATGCACGAGCGTCTTCAGGATCGGCACATAGTTCCACGATCCGGCGACGAAAGCCCCGACGAAGAAGAGCGCAAGAGCCACGGCGAACCATCTGCACAGCACCTTGCTCCTCCTCTCCTTCGCCGCAAGGTAATACGCCACGACCAATGGAAGTATCCATATTATGATTAGGCTGACCTCTATGTTCGACGCCAAAGTAGAGAGCGCGAAGGTGCCCGCCATGCCTGCGACATTCCAATAGTCATCTTTCTCGTTTATCATCCGCAGCAGGAAATAAGCGAAGAGCGGAGCCCATTCTATGTTTATGAAGTGTATGTGCACCGACTGCGCTATGTGGAAGGCGCTGAACGCGAAAATGATCCCGGATACAAAAGCCGCTTTGCCGTCTTTGACGAGGTAATCCGCGAGCAGGTACATACCGAAGCCGGAGAGCGCGAATCCTACAAGATAGACGACGTCGTACGCGAACGGCACGCCGAATACCTGGAAGGGCGCGGAAAGCAGGCCGAGGAGCGGGGCCATGGTCTGATAGACGAGATTGGCGCCTACCGGCCAATAGAGCACGCTTGTCTGGAAGACGTTGGTGTGCAGGTTGAGCACTGCATACCTTGCCCACCACAGGAACCACAGGTTCTGATAGGTGTCGCCTCCGTTGCCTCCAGGCACGTAAGCTCCCATGTGCAGCGTTATCGGGTAGAAGACCACGAGCGCGATGACGAGATACGCGAATGTGGCTATAATCGCCCCTCTGTACTTAGACAACTTTCCCATAATGCCGGTTTTCGCACCATCATGAACATGATCGCCTTGATGAACGTGCTCATGGTGCTCCGTCTGAGGCTGCTCGTCCATAGAATCACGAATGCTATATCAGATTCAAGATTAATCTATTAAACCTTGCATCTCGCCGAAGCGGAAAGGAATAAACGAACGTTAGCTTATTTCGGCATCAGCAGCAGGTTCTGGCACTCTATCCTCTTCCCGAACTCGCTGTCGTCAATCCTCTTTATAAGGAACGGGGAGTTGATTACCTTGTACACGGAAAAGCGCTCCTTCACCCACTCTATCGTCTCGGGCGAGGCTGGCCATGCTTCCTCGTTGTACTCCATTATTATCTTGGGCTTGTTTTTCTCTATGAACTTCTTGCCCCCTGCGACTATGAGCGGCTCCACGCCCTCCGCATCGATCAGCATGATGTCGACCTTGAAATCCAATTCCCTCTTGAGCATGCCATCAAGGCTCTTCCCTCTGACCTCGACGGATCTCTTGCCCGTTTCGTCGTTCCTCACCAGCGAGTGCCTTCCGCTTGCTATATCCGAGAGGAAGAGCTTCACGCTCTTGTCCCTGTCGGTGACCGCGCAATTGTACGCTTTGACGTTATCCATGCCATTGGATGCGATAGACCTCTTCAGCAACTTGAAGTTGTTCGGCTCCGGCTCGAAAGCCGCTACGGTGCCCTTTTCTCCGACGAGCGTGGCGGCCATCAGCGTGTAGTACCCGATGTGCGCGCCTATATCGACCACGTTCATGCCTCTCTCAACCAGCTTCCTGAAGAGCATCGTGGTGGCGAGCTCGTAGACCCCTCTTGCATAGACGCTGCTGCAGACCCATGATTTGTCGCTGGCCTTCGTGTTCAGGAACATGCTGAAGCCCAGGACCTTCACGGGCTCCTTGTCATAACGGTCGGCTCCGCCGCTCCTCTTGAGCGCATTCCATTCTCCCTGCGGGTCTCTGTGCATCATGCTCTTGATTCCGTAGAGCAGATAAGGCATGCTGAACATGTGATCAAACAAGCTATTCTCGTAGTTGACAGTATAAAAATCTTTCGAGCTTGCGACGGGGTTTCGTAAAGTCAGGATAACAATCGTTCAACCTTTATAAACGTTTCCACACAATATCTACTGACTAGGTGTTATGGTGGAAAAAGCGCTCCTGTTGATTCTCGCAATCTCACTGCTTGCGTTGCCCGCATGCACGGGCGCAGCCCAGGTAAGTCCATCGCTGCGCAGCTACCTCTCAACCTACATAAGCAACTCTCTGATAAACAGCTCAACCTATTACAACCAGACTGTCAGTTCAAGCAATTACCTGCTAATGCAGGTGAACGCGACAAGCTTCACGAAATTCATCGTGATAAACGTCACCAACGGCAGATATGCTATGGTCACGGACAATGCGACCGCATTCAATGCGGTGAAGCCGCTGCTCATGTCGACGTTCTACCCGAGCGCCGCGACGCTGAGCAGCCTCAATTCAAGCATGCACCGCTTCGTTTCCCAGAGCAATCCCGGACTAGCATCATGCCTGTTCGAGACGGGGCTGACATACCACATGTGCAACAGCACCACCTCTTTGATTGCATGCATGCAGAGCTCCTGCGCCTCGGTGCCCCTTTGCGGCGGAGTACAGAAATCTCCGGCAAGCGCACTCTCGCAGTTCGGCATACCAAGCCCGTTCGCCACAGGCATACTCAACTTCTCGATAAGCTATCTTGCGCTGAACAGCAGCTACAAAACATACTTCTCACTGCTTTCCGGAATCAATCCAAGCAACTACAACACCAACGTCAACGGCATGGAGTCCG
>CAIOIN010000121.1 GCA_903858385.1 uncultured Microcaldota archaeon
CTTGTTCACGCGCACGACCTGGTGAGCTCAGAAGGTCTTTATCCGTTCATAAGCTACATCGAGACCCTCGAAAAGAGGGAGGAGAAGAGCAGGGCTGTTCGTAGCATACTTTCGAACGCAGCTGTCATCAGCGCGCTAAGAGTCGCGAAGGCTGCGGCCGAGAAAGGCGAGGAGCACCCCAAGATGGCGCTGGTGGCCAAGCTGCTCAACCACGAGCTGAAGGGCCAGACCGTCATAATATTCGCGCAGTTCAGGTCCACGATAAAGAAGATGGCCGAGATGCTGGAAAAGAGCGGCGTCACAGCCCGCGCATTCGTCGGAAAGAAGGACGGCGTCACACAGGCGCAGCAGCAGGACACGATAAAAGACTTCCGCGACGGCAAGTTCAAGGTGCTTGTGGCGACTTCCATAGGCGAGGAGGGCCTTGACATCCCTAGCGTCGACACGGTCATATTCTACGAGCCGATACCCAACGAGATAAGGAACATACAGCGCAGAGGGAGGGCAGGAAGGATGAAGTTCGGCCAGGTGGTCATCCTTGTGGCGAGGGGCACGAAGGACGAGACCTACCTGATGATCTCGAGGAACAGGGAGAAGCGCATGCGCGACCTCGTCACGATGATAAAGAACAGGCTTGCCATCTCCGCTGCATTGGGCGAGAAGGCCGCATCAGGGCAAGCCAAGCTGCAGTGATTCACGCTATAAACTTTCCTGAGCAATACTAATGTGGTTCTGTGCAAAGATACTCCAAGGGCGCCAGGAGCGAGAGAGAGCTCCTGAACACCCTGTACGGCAAGGCCTATTCCGTCATGAGGTCGGCAGGATCGGGAGTCAATTCCATAAGCCCCGACCTGATAGCGATAAAGAACGGCCAGGGGCTTGCCTTCGAATGCAAGGCATGGGAGAAGTCAAGCATCTCGATAGAAGCCGAGAAGTTCGAATCCCTGCGCGAATGGGAGCGCAACAGCGGCATGAGAACCTTCATCGCCTGGCGAATGAACGGCGAGAGCTGGTTCTTCATAAAGCTCGATGAGATGAAGAAGACGGAGAAGAACTACACCGTCACAAAGAAGACCGCGCAGGCCATAGCCCGCCGCCTGGAATCGATAATCGTCTAATCCAAAATAATGGAACAACGTCAATCGCAGTTCTTGGGTATGTGCGATGACGTACCTTATAGAAACCTTTAAAAAGGTATCTTCTTTTATAGTATCGTGATAGAATGGCGGCAAAACAACAGAAAGGAATGATGGCACCGGCTGCGAAGTTCGTGGCTAGCTTGATATTCCTGTACGTGGTTTTTGGTCCACTGAATGCGGCATACGCGGCACCCACGGGTAACTTCTGGGCGTCCCTGCTTTATGCGGCTGCAGTGCTTGGATCAATAACATTGTTCTTCGCGAGCATAGCTGGCTTCAGCTCGATGGTCCCGAAGATGTGCGACTGCAAGGCTTTGAAGATAACTCCATTCGCCTTGCTTGCCTGGGTTGCGATAACGGCACCGTTTTCGACAACGAATCTGGTACTGGTCGTGATCGGAGCCGTATTGTGCGGCCTCGGTTCGATGTGCTGCTAAGCGCAGAAATGATGGAGTAAGGGTTTCCTTGCTCCATTTTCTTCTTTTTTTCTTTTTATCCTCTTC
>CAIOIN010000122.1 GCA_903858385.1 uncultured Microcaldota archaeon
AAGCGGGTGAGTGCGCGCCGTGCTTGCGGTTGGCCACCTCTTTGGCGCTGCCGGTCTCGACCGTCAAAGCGTGGGAGAGAACCGTTTCGGCCTGGTCGCTCGTGGCCAGCGACAGATAGATCGCCGGCGCGCTGCTGAGCCTCTCCATCTGGGCCATACCTGAAGGGTTCGGAGGACCGTACGGACCTGGTTCCACCGACATAGGCACAGCCATCATATACGTTTTTGTGTTCGCCGCCCTCATGGTGATCGCCGCCGGCCAGGGGCCCGACAAGAATTCGTTCGACCATTGGCTCGAAAAGCGCGTTGGATGGTGGGCGAAGATTGCGGAATTTGGATGGACGCCGGCTTCAGAGCCTTTGAAGAAATGATGAAGCCAAGAGGAAATAAGTATATTAAAGTTACCATGTTTACATTAATTTGAAGTGGGCACATGGCAATAATCATAACCAATACCGTAGGAGAGGCTTACAACAGGTTCTTCAAGAACAGGACACTGCTGGCCATAGGCTTTATCGGTGCGCTGATAAGCTTGGCGTTGAGCCTTGTGATCAATTACCTGTTCGCGCCATTTGTTGACATTCAGGGCAGTCCATCAGCGATTATGATGCTGCTCTCTTCGCCGATGTTTTGGGCAGAGTTGGTTGCAGCGGTTGTCGTATTTGGCCTGATAGAGATATTCGTGTCAGGCGTGTTCATAAGCGCGGTGGTAGAAGGAGATAATGCAAGGATAGGTTCCGCTGCCAGGAACGCCGCTTCGAGATATGTTTCGCTTGTGGGCACATGCATCGCTTCTGCTGCGGTAAGCTTACTGAGCATGATACCCGCAACTGCCGTATTCATTCTTCTTGTGTCGGTGGGAAGCTCCGCATCAGTTCCGGTCGTTTTGATCATGGCGCTGATTGCTGTCGTGCTTGTGATAATACCCATCTACGTCTCAATGAGATTGTATCTGTCGGATGTGTTCTGTGTTGTTGGTGGCAAGAGTGCGATAGCTTCAGTTAGGGAGAGCTGGTCCACGATGAAGGGCAACCTATGGCAGATATTGGGGATAACTTTGGCGATCGGCCTAATCGAGGTGCTAATCGGCATGCCCGTCACGCTTTTCATAAACAAATCGCTCGGCCAATTCGTGGAACTGTTGTTGAGTTATCCGACAGTGGTTGCAATAGTGATGGTTTACATGCAGCTCACTGGCGCTCCAAGGAGGAAAGTGGGCGGCAGAGCCAAGAAGGTATGATTTACGGGTATTCGCACTGGAATCAGGCAATTACATACTCGCGCAGCCGCCTCTGTGATATGAGATCGCGGAGTATCCTGCTGTTCTTTATCCAGCCGGCGGTTTTTATGTCGAGCTTCGACCTTATGCAGGCCATCATGTCCTCCATGCTGTGCATTATCATGGGCTCGCATTGGAGCGTTTCGCGTACGTGCTCCCTGACGTTCCATACCCCTACCGGCATGATGTAGCCGTCATGCACTTCGCGCAGTATCAGTGCGACTGCCTGCTTTTTCAGCATTTGCAGCTTCTCGGTTATCGCC
>CAIOIN010000123.1 GCA_903858385.1 uncultured Microcaldota archaeon
ATAAAACGATTTAGAATCAGAAGCTCGTCAGCCTTGTCTGCTTTATCCTGTCCATCGTGCGCCAGTACTTCCTCGTGTTCTCGAAAAGCAGCGCGTTCTCCATGTTCTCCTTTATCGCGTCTATTGTGGTGTCGTCAGAGGGATAGCCCGAGCCGATTGTGATGCCCAGCGTCCGTTCGAGCTTCTTGACCTCGTGGTCGCGAGTTACCTTCGCTATTATGCTCGCGGCGGAGACGACAGGGTATCTTGAATCTGCCTTGTGCTCCGCGATTATCCTTGTCTTCTTGCCTTCGGTGACCTTGATCGCCTTCGCACCGACCACCTTTGTGGGCTTGGAGCTGGACATGTTGAAGCGTATGCCGAACTTCTCAGCTATGACGTCCGGAGAATCGAGATAGACTGCGCTGATGTCCTGGTCTATGGTGTCGAAGAGCCTGGCGAAATGCACCGCCTCGAGCTCGTTCAAGGATATGCCGTTCTTCATGGCGTCGTTTATCTCGCTTGGGAAGATGCAGTCGACTCTCACGTCTGCGGCTATCTTTTTGATTGTGTTGTAGAGCGTGCCCCTCTTCTTCGGAGAGAGCAGCTTTGAGTCTCTTACGCCTGCCTCAGAGAGCCTTGAGAGGCTGCTTTTCTTGATAGAGACAAGGCTTATCACAAGAGGGCCTAGTATGGCACCCCTGCCAGCTTCGTCCCCTCCACACACTATAATTGGGACCACCCAGACCGACTATAAGCGCGAAAGATATCAGAGCAGTTTCCTGTCCAGGACTATGTAGTCGTTGACAGCCATGACTGCATCGTACTTTATCCTTATGTTGCCATCATCTGCCTTTATCTTGTTTGCAAGCGTGCTGTCAAGATTCGGCTCGATTATGAGAGTGTTCATCTTTCCAGTTACCTCACTCACTTCGGCATCGACAAATCTACCAACGTCGAAGCCATCGTTTGTTACAACCTTCTTTCCTACGAGCTGTTTTGCTATTACGAACTTTACCATCCAATCGCCTATAGAACTCAATATATTATTAACAGAAACTAATTAATATCCTTATGCCTTACGACGCGGCAATCTAGTTCAAGAAAACCTTGTTGGTTATGCCGAATCTTCCTCGGGTTATCAGTTCCTTCGCCTCCAGTTTCTTCAGCATCCGGTGCATCTTTACCTTGGAAAATCCGCTCTTTATTGCGAGCTCGGACTGCAGTGCGCCCTTCGGGCTCTCCTTTATCAGGTCGAGGATTCTGCGCTCCTCGTCGCTGAGCATCACATTGAGCATCTTGCTCCGCTCCTTTTCGACCTTCTTCCTGCCGACGGCCGCATAGCTCCTTTGCAGCGAACTGGAGTTGATGCCCATCAGGGTAGTTCCTGACAGTATCAGCAGCACGCCGCCCACGAACGGGAGTATGAAATAGTACGCGAGCCTCATTGCGGTCACCCGCGTTGTGGATTCGAGCACCGTGGCGCAGCCGAGCAGCGACATCACTAACAGGACCGCGCCGACCGATATGATCAGCGGCGGAAGATGCCGCATCTGCGTGATTGCCGTTGCCTGCCCCATGAATCTATATCAGGCCCTCGAAGGGCTTTATATCTTTTGCCTGCGTATAAACATATCGAGGACATGAAGGGTTTGCTCCTGTTCAAAGACAAGCATCTCAAGATACTTCTTGCGCTCCGCGACACCTCCCAGAGTTGGCACATCACCAGCCTCGCGAAGGCTTCTAACACGACTTACGTGCACACCTGCAACTTCCTCGTAGCGTGCGAGCAACTGGGCATAACGAGCAGCGAGAAGCACGGGAAGATAAAGCTGATCAAGCTGACTGATAAGGGCATCAAGCTCGCGGAGATGCTCTCCAATGCCTATGCCATGATGACCGTCATGGAGAAAGAGGTGGAGCTGGCGCCGAAACCCCAGCCGGAGCCGCCCGCGAAGTGATCACACTACGTTGAGCGTGGATCTCTTCTTCACTGCGTTTATCACATGGCCGTAGTCGCGGTAGTGCGCTATGGCCGTGAGTATGATTGTGTATTCTCCCGGGTCGGATGTGACGCTGCCGAAGACGTCGAACCGGACTTCTTTCTCGTCGTGCGGAGCTATCTCTCCTACGCGTATCTCCCTCTGCTTTGACACGCCGACCTCGTCGAACCCCAACTGGCCCGGCAGCTCTGCGACAACCGATGTCAGCAGGACTTCTCCAGTCATGTTCTTCACCTTAACCATCAGCGAAGCGGAACTGCTCTTGTTCGCGTACAGCTTGTACGGAACCAGTTCTGTCGACAGCCGGTAAGGCGGATTTTTCATCAGATCGTTGCTCGCATCGCGCTTTCCGAAGATGTTGAATATTCCTACCATGATATCGCCTTCGTTTTACTTATGAATTAATGCTTATAAATTTAAGTGTTGTATATATGTATCGTTCAGGCAGTGTATCCGGTCATTACTCGGGCGCACTTCATGCCGATAAAATACAACCTAACGAAATTTGACAAGATTGCTGAGCAAATACAGGCTGTTGCGGCGAAGGAGAATCAGTGCAATCCAAACGACTATTCATTCACTGAAGAGGAGACTATAATAAGGATGGAGGCGGTGATCGTCGCCGCGCTCTGCTCCGCCTATTCCTACCAGACATCCAAGAGCATTGTTGACGGCACGATCGTGGACCTGGGCAGCGACTCCGTGAAAGAGGAGCACAGGCACGCGCGCGAAGGCAAATGGAAGCAGTTGAGGAACCTCGACGTGCAGGAAGTGGCTGGCATGAACATAAAGGACAATGCATTCTATCAGTGGATGCACTACAATGTCGATAAGAGCGAGCAGGAGCTCTACAAGAAGGCCTGGGGCAATCTCAGGGCAAAATTCGGCGAGGCCTGCGACGGCGTTGGGGCCGAACCGATCCGCGCCTGACCTCAAAAATTTAGATTAATATCTGTTCGTTTACTCTTTTAGGTGAAATTCTAAAGTAGGTATTTATACCTTGCTTGGATAAGTTTCAATTGCCTTTTGAATCCTGCTTGTAGCTATTGATTTTGATGTCGAGAAGGGGGTGAATTCGCTCTCGATGTCGGGTCGCAGATGCAGGCTTCACGGCTTGGTGTTGTTATGGATGGTGGTGTGGTGGAGACCAAAGAAGTTGAGAAGGAGCTGCAGCTTGAGGTTGAGGCGAAGGGCCCGATCGAAATTCCTAAAGAGACGCTTGATTTCTTCGGCAATGATGAGATAAGGTCAAGAGTGTTCTACGAGAAGTACGCGCTCAGGGACAAGACCGGCAAACATGTTGAGAGGACTCCGAAGGAGATGTGGGACCGCGTTTCGAGCGAGATAGCGAATGCGGAGGCCACTGATGAGAAGAGGAGTGAGTGGAGGGAGAAGTTCAAGTGGCTGCTTTATGATTTTAGGTTCGTTCCAGGAGGCCGCATAATGTTCGGAGCCGGACAGGGAAGGCGAACAAGCCTGATAAACTGCTATGTCGTGCCCGTGAAGGAAGATTCGATAGAAGGCATATTCGACTGGTGCAAGGAAGCGGCGAGAGTCTACAGCCTTGGTGGGGGAGTCGGCACCGACATAAGCGTGCTCAGGCCGCGCGGCGCTCCGGTCAACAACTCCGCGATATATTCATCCGGTTCTGTTTCGTTCATGAACATAATGAGCGAGACGACGCACACGATAGGCCAGGCCGGGAGGAGAGGCGCGCTGATGATAACGATGAGCGTCGACCATCCGGACGTGCTCGAATTCATAAAGGTGAAGAGGAACCTCAGCACAGTCAAGTACGCGAACATAAGCGTCAGGATAACCGACGAATTCATGCGTGCGGTCGAAGCAAACGAGGATTTCACGCTCAGGTATGGCAACGGGGTCACTGGCAAGATAGAGAGGCCGGTAAGCGCAAGGTACCTGTGGAACGAGATAGTCAAATCTGCGAGGGACTGGGCCGAGCCGGGGCTGATGTTCTGGGACACGATAAAAAGATTTTCGCCAAGCGAGTACAACGGCATGGAAGTTATAACGACGAATCCGTGCAGCGAGCAGCCCCTCCAACCCTATGGGGCATGCGACCTGGGCAGCATAAACCTGCCGACATTCGTGATAGACAAGTTCAGCGACAGCGCGACCATAGACTGGAAGATGCTGGAGCAGGCCGTAAGGTATTCCGTGAGGTTCCTTGACGACGTGCTCGAATACAACATGGACAAGCATGCGCTGCCCGCGCAGAGAGAGGCGTCGGCCAACAGCAGGCGCATCGGCATCGGCGTGACCGGATTGGCCGACATGTTCGTAAAGCTTAAGATAAAGTACGACAGCGACAAGGCGCTGGCGTTCGCGGACAACCTGTTCAACATGATAAAGAGGACGGCCTACGACGAGAGCTGCGAGATAGCGAAGGAAAAAGGCTCGTTCCTGTCGTTCGATAGGGACAAACACCTGAGCATGCCTTTCGTGAAGAGCCTCGACCAGGAGACGAGGGACAAGATAGCCAGGAACGGCCTGAGGAACGTCGCTATGCTGACCATAGCTCCGGTGGGCAGCGGATCCGTGCTCGTGGGGAGCTCAAGCGGCATAGAGCCGATATTCGCGTTCAGCTACACCAGAAGGTCGGAATCGCTTAGCCAGCAGTACTTCAAGATGTACGATCCGCTGGTGGGCGAGTACATGAAGCTCGCCGGGATAAACGACGAAAAGGACCTGCCCGAGTTCTTCGTGGCATCGCACAAGATAATGCCGGAATTCCGCGTCAAGATGCAGGGCATAATACAGAAGCACGTGGACAGTGCCATATCTTCGACGGTCAACCTGCCGAAGGATACGACGGTAGAACAGGTGGAGCAGATATATCTGCAGGCCTGGAAGGCCGGGTGCAAGGGCATAACGGTCTACAGGGAAGGATCGCGTGAAGGGGTGCTCATAACCGACGAGGAATTGAAGATGAAGGAGGCGCAGCCCAACTGGAGCAGGCCTGACGTGCTTGTCGGCAAGACGATAAAGCTCAAGGTCTTGCAGGGCACGCTGTACCTCACGGCCAACTTCGACAAGGAATCGATAAGGGAGGTGTTCATAACGCTCGGCAAGGCGGGAAGCGACGAGAAGAGCTACTGCGAGGCCATGGGCAAGCTGATAAGCAGGTACCTGCAATTGGGAGGCGACATAAAGGATGTCATATCCAGCCTCAAGGGCATACGCTCAAGCACAGTGATGTGGGACCATGGACTGAGGGTGTACAGCGTGCCTGACGCCATAGCGAAGGCCCTTGAATTGGCGACGGGTCAGGAGAGCATGTCTTCGCACAACGAGGCGATAACGCTGAAGGACCACGACAAGAAGGCAGAAGAGCAGAAGCCGCATGAAGTTCAGGAGGGCACGAAGATGGAGAGCTGCCCGAGCTGCGGAGAACGCACGCTCATAAACGAGAGCGGCTGCGTGACCTGCAGGGCCTGCGGCTACACCAGATGTGGGTAATGATCGTAAAAAGGAAGGACGGCTACCATGTTCTCTCCGAGAAAGGAAAGAATATGGGCGGTCCTTATAAGACGAGGGAAGAGGCGGAGAAAAGATTGCGGCAGGTAGAATATTTCAAGCATGTTAAGAGATAGTGCGGCGATTCCTCAGGCGCGCTTGTAGCGGTCTTTGTATAACAGCAATAGTTTTTGCAGACCCGGATGCAGCGGCTGCGGCAGGTTGTTTATCGTGAATATCCCGATGTCGGTCGCCTTTTCGGGCTCCATGATCTTTGCTTTCTTGACCTCTATTTTTATCAGGAAAGGCAGGACAAGCCATTGCGTGTTTACGCCTCCCTGTTCGCGGAACAGCGAATAGGCCGATAGCTGTTCCTGGATTGTCCCGTTGACCCCGTATTCCTCTTTCACTTCGCGCAGAACCGCGGTTTCTGGTTCCTCGCCGAATTCCAGCTTACCCCCGCCGCAGTCCCATTTGCCCTGTTCGTCGCGGCAGGCATCGCTGCGCCTATGCAGCACGAAGTTGCCGTTGCCATCATTGCAGAAAAAGGCGACAGTGATTCCGATTTTATCTGGACCGGCTTGCATATCATCAACAAGTTATTATTTTTCTGAAAGGCTTTTCTCAAGCATATACCTTGTTTCCCCATCACTGTAATAATTTTTAATTTCCTGAACAATTGTGTATCCGATACTTTTGTAGAAGGTTATTGCAGGCGTGTTTTTTATGTTTGTTACTAATTTAATTTTCTTCTTCCCGGCTTCTCGAGCAAGTTTTTCTGCAAAGAGCATTATTTTCTTGCCGTATCCTTGTCTTTGAGAATCAGGATCAATGCATATATTTAATACTTCTATTAGGGCTTCGTTAAGGGGATTTATAATCGAGAAAAAGCCGACTAGATTACCATTTGAATCGTTCCATATGTAGGTGTCACTTTTGTGGTCTTTTGTTAAAAAATTTAATAGGGCTTCGGGTGTTTCAAGAGGTAGGATGTAGGGGCTTGCTTGGGTAACTTTGGCGTCAAGAGCGAATAACTCGTTGAGGTTTTCTTCTACGGATATCTTATTTGCACCAGGCTTTTTTGGTAACATATCCTCCCTCCTTACACCTTTGCTAGAATTTCGCATCCTTCCTTTTCAACTATTAGCTGCGCCTCGGCCTGCGAGACCATGCCGTTGCTGACTTCCACAAGAGTCGAGTGTGGAGTTATGGCTCCCGCCCTCATCAGCTCGCCCATCGCTGCGTAAAGCCTGAACCGCGAGTTTATCTTGTTGGAGAGCCACCTTGCCGCGAACGGCTCCGTCGTGTACTTCGTCGATATTTCCTTGAGCAGCAGACGTGAATCGGCCGACCTGGTGGTGCCTTCGCCGACGTAGCTGAATATCTCGCGGATGTCGCTGTCAGCAACGAAACCCTTTCCGGTCGTGGCGAAGGGCTCGAGCGCGATCACCATGCCCTCTTCCAATTCCGTCTCGTCGCCGTTGTCGTAGTTCGGTATGAAAGGCTCTGCATGCAGCTCGTGCTCGTTTATGCCGTGGCCGCCGAGGTTCTTTATCGGCGAGTAGCCTTTCGATTCTATCGATTCTGCTATGGCTTTGCCTATCTCGTTGACCGTGACGCCTGCCTTGACCACCGAGATTGCCTTTGCCAGCGCCTCGTTTGCCGCGCTGACCAGGCCGCCGTATTTCCCGGACAAGTCGATAGTTACTGCGCAGTCACCCAAAAATCCATCCTTCTCTGCGCCGAAGTCTATTTTCACCAGATCCGCGTTAGTGAAGACCTTGTCGTCATCCAAGCATGGAGTGTAATGCGCGGCCTGCTCGTTGACGGATATGTTCATCGGGAACGCTATGCCGTAATTCTTGTCGCGCAGGAATTTCTCTGCAGCATCTGCAACGGTTATCAGCTTCACGCCGGGCTTGACCATGCCTTTCGCCATCAATATCGCTTCGCCGAGCACCTTGCCCACTCCCCTCAGTTTCTCTTTGTCTACGTTCGTCATGCAAACACACTACAGTTTTTTCTGGCTCCCCAGGTTCTTGAGCTCGTCCTCGTTGAAGTTGAGCTCCTTGAGTATCCTCATCGTTGCGGGTATCACTTGATTGTTAATGTAGTAATCAGCATCATAATCCTTTGCCATGCCCTCTAGCTCGGCCCTTTCAGACACCGAAGTGCCGTGCTTCGTTATGATGTAGCCTATCACGCTATGCTCCATCTCCTCTTTGGTCTTGAAGCCCTGTTTCACTGCCTTTTCCGCTGCGGCGAGCTCCGGTGACTTGATGTCGTAGCTGTCCATGCCCTTCCTGAGCTGCGTGCTTATGACAAGCTCGCTCAGCGGCACCTTTCCCTCCTTCAAGTCGTTTATCACTCCCTTGACGACGTCTGCGGCCTTCTGCGGCTTTCCTTCCTTGAGTATAATCTCCAGGACCTTGCGCTGCGTGTCCCTTGCTATCCTTGACCAGTCCCTCCTGACGAGCTCGAAGCCGCGTATTTTTACCTTCCCCGTTTCGGATATGAGCGCATATTTCTTCTTTGCGCCCTTCGGCCCGGTCGCGGACTTCTTGCCGACAAAAACGCCGCGGGTGTAGAAGTCCTCCAGTTCGAGCTCCATCTCGTTCGGCAACGATGCGTTTATCCCTTTCAGGAAGGCTGTGACCTCCTCTTTTGTCTTGCTGCCCATGACAAGGAAAAGGCTATCCGTGTCCCCGTAGATCACGTTGAACCCGGAATTCTCGGCTTTTTCTATGGTCTGCTTTATGTACTGCCTGCCATAGGCCGTTACGCTTGCGGCGCATTCCTTCGAGTACCATCTCGACCTTGCGTAGCCGAGGTAGCCGTAGAAGGAATTTGAAAGTATCTTGAACGCCTGCGACCTTGAGCCGAGGAATATGTTGTCCGGGTCTTTCTTGTAGGCCTTCTTCACCGCCGCTCTTTGGTCTATCAGGTATTTCAGTATCAGCGGCATTATGCTCTTCCGGTTCTTGTCGAAACGTATGCCGTTGGGCGATTCATAGTAGTCGCTGCACTCCATGTTTATCGATGAAGGGTCGATGTTGTGCGAGATTATGATTGACGGGTACAGCCCGCGGAAGTCGAACGTTACAAGTTTGTCGTATATGCCCGGTTCTGGCGTCTTTACATAAGCGCCTTCTATCGGATCCATCAATCTGAGGCGAATGTCATGCTCCGTGGGCTTGTTCGGTATGAGCTCCTTGAACATCGTGGAGTTGTGCATCAGCATGAACTCGACCAACTGGCCAGTGGTGGAGACGCAGACGTCGCTGAGCACGTTGCGCGTTATTCTCGAGAGCTCTATCATTATCGTTATGAACGAATCGTAGACCTTCTGCAGCGCATCGGCGTCGTTCAGGTTGTAGGTCGCAAGCTCTTCGAGAGCCTGCGCATCGCCGTCCCACATCTGGTATATCTTCGCCTTCTCGACCACGAACTTCTTGTTCGGGCTTATCGCCTCGTAGACGTCCTTCAGCGTGTACCTGTTGAGCTTCAGTATGTATTCCGCGGTGCCGACGGTCGCGACGAACCTCACGACCGGGTACATGTCGACGTGGACTCGCCCGCCGAACTTCACCTTGTCTATCAATCCGTGCTTCTCTATCCGCGTGTCGCCTTCGAACCTGCTGAGATTGAAGTCTATCTTGAGGACCGCCGCCCTTTCAAGCATGTAGCGTATGTCGAAGTTCGCGGAGTTGTACCCCACTATCACGTCTATGTTTAGCTCGTCCACTTTCTTCATGAACATCTTTATCATGTCGACCTCGTCCTTCGCGACGGTTACGAACGGCTTGTCTATCCTCTTGAAGGTTATGACGCCGTGGTCCACCGCGCCGTTCTTGACGAACGAATAGCTTATCATTATTATCGGGTCCTTCCCGGCCATTGGCATCTGGAGCGGGTTGTAGACCTCTATGTCGAAGCAGAGAACGTTGAGATCCAGAGACAGCTCTTCGGATTTATTGGTAAAGGAATCTGCAACAATCATGCCCTTCTCCTTCCTTACGCTGATCGCGTAGTTGGTCAGCGGAGTCACGTCCCGGTCTATGGTGTAGCGCTTCGCGAATGGTATGTCGTTCTCGTAGGGCGTTCCGTATTGCGTCATCGCGGCGCTGAGCTTCGGCACATGCGACGGGTTCTTCACGAAGACCTGATAGACAGTGACGGTCTTCCCGAGCAGCATCTTCTCGCCCTTGACGATGCCTGTAGCCTTTATGCTCTTTCCGCTATTGTCGAATGCGGTGATGCTCTCTATGTCTACGATCAGAACTCCTTTGTTCGGCACCAGGTAGAAGTATGGCTTGAACGTGGTGTCGAAGACCTCGTAGGCCTTGCCGTCCTTGCCTTTTATCGTAAGCCGCATGAATGCGTCGTCCCCCTTGTTGAGGTAATCGGCGTCGATCAGCATGCCCTCTATTGTGGTGCCGTCCGTGTTCTTTGCAGCCGCAGCCTGAGTTTGCGGTCCAGAATAAGGGTCCATGATAATCTATCCCTGCGAAATTATTAATACACAGCCTCTCGTCAGGAGGAATTTGAAAAACTGGCAGCCGCAACTGGCTGCCCTAAAGGAAAAGAAGCCGGTGGCCCACACCAAAAGGTGTGAGACGCGATCACTTCTGCTCCTGGATCTTTGTGGTGCTTATTACCAACGGCGGTATCAGCCCCAACGAGTATGCAACCAGGGTTCCGGTAGCTCCGCACCTGAAGTTCAGGCCGTTCACTATCTCCTCTGCCATCTGGACAGGAAGCATGTGGGTTTCGTTCCACTTCTTCATTATGCCCGCGATGGTGTCCTTCGATTCGGTGACTTCTACCGTGCCCGAAAGCTTTATGTGGCCGACCTTCTTAGCGTCCTTGCCCTCGCCGTCGAGGTAGTCCGCATCGAACGAATAGCCGACGTTCAGCTTGTCTCCGCTCGTCTCGACCTTTTCGAGGTTCACGTTGAGCCTCGGGAATCTCTGCTTTAGCAGTGCATTTGAGGAGTCGATGTGTCCCTCTACGCCTAAGATGTTGAATCCTGTTATCATTCAATCACGTATTTTTATCTCCTACAAGATATTTAACTGCTTTGCTGGAGGGCGGAAAAAGGGACAAAAGCTATTTATTAAAGGTCAGCATAAATAGGTATACCGACTCTAGGGGGCGTTTTGAT
>CAIOIN010000124.1 GCA_903858385.1 uncultured Microcaldota archaeon
CCGATCTATCGAGGATTGGGATCTTGAGCCATTTATCATAATTTTTCTTTTGCCGTGTGTTGCGATGCGCATACTGCTCGACTTATACCATCAAAAAAAACCTTATATGTCTATCTTGAGACCCCAACATTGGATTTAGATCGTGTGCGAATTCCTGCTTCGGATTATGTGTGGATTGCCGACTTGGATGCGGCAATCGTACTAAGATTTGCCTGGAGTTTTCTTGGTAGGACTTCTTATAAGTAGTTTTATGGACTCGGCGGGGATCGCACCCGCGACCTTCCGCTTTTTTGGATTTTGATAAAACTTTCCCTGAAAGTTTTACTTGCAAAGCGGACGCTCTACTACTGAGCCACGAGCCCAATCAATAGAATTAGTGTAATAAGTGTTTTTATTGCTATCTTCTGTGCTTCTTCGCTTTCGGTTTCTTGTGCGCGGATGCGCGCGGAGCTTTCTTCGGCTTTTGCGCCTTCTTCGCGGCATGCGGATGTTTGGCTTCCCTCTTGGTGGTGAGCTTCTCTATCAGTGCCATGTCCTTCTCGCCGACCTTGCCCTTGTCGACAGAGCTTAGTATCGCGTCTATGACGCCTTCGCTGACCGGCTCGGATTCCTTCGCGGAGTTCGTCAGAAGGGCGTTTTCCACGTCCCCTTTCTTGAGTATGCTTTCGAGCGCGCTCAACTCTTTTATCTTCGCAAGTTCCGCAGTATACTTGCCTCTCTTTTTGCCCACCACAACACCCTTGCTACTTTTATCAGCATACGTTTTTAAGCCTTGCCCCGTTATACGTCAGAAATCTGGGGCAAGAAAGCGCCGTGCGCCCCCAAAAGAACGGCAAATATCGGTAGGCTTTTAAACTCTTACAGCATAATTCATCCAATAACAACGAACGGTACGGCTCTAATTGGTTGTTAAGGAGTGTTTCATGGATAACTATGACGTTATAGTCGCGGGCGCAGGTTTGGCAGGCTGCCTCGCAGCCGCATCGGCAGCGAAGAACGGCATGAAGGTGCTGCTGCTTGACAGGAACAAGGAGAGCGAGGTCGGCAAGAAAACCAACTGGGGTTGGGTCTGCGGGGAAGCGGTAGCGTCAGAGCACCTCGATTTCGTCAAATCAAAGTTCAACATCAACTTCAAATACCCGGAGATAGAGCTGAAAGTCGACGGGATCTTCGCGCTGTCGCCGGATCTGCAGCACAGGTACAGGTTCGATGGCGAGGGCTATGTGCTCGACAGGCCGTCATTCCAGCACAGGCTGCTCGAGTGCGCACTGGCAAGCGGCGCGGAATACCAGCAGGAGTTCGAGGTCGAGAGCCCAATAATCGAGAACAATTTTGTGGTTGGCTTATCGGGCAAGGACAAGGCGAAGGCGCACAAGGACCTGCGGGCGAAGGTAGTGATAGACGCGTTGGGAGTCGCTACCGCCCTTAGGAGGAAGCTCCCCGAGAATCCGTACGTCGACCGGGAAGTAGACGTGAGCGACCTTGAGGCTACCGGCAGATACCTTTACGAGTTTGACCTCGATCACGAGGATTTGAACTTCTTCGATCCCAAGAGCGCGCTGATACATCTTGACCAGAACATTGCCCCCGGAGGCTATGGCTGGGTCTTCCCGAAAGAGAAGAACATGGTGAACATAGGCATCGGGGTGCAGATGGAGAGCCTGAACATCAGGAACAAGAAGCTCAACAAGAAGGACACGCTGCACACGCTCATGGACGAGTACGTAAAGCGCAATCCTGTTCTGAAGAATCTCAGATTGTACAACAAGAACAACAACGGCAAGGGTTATTGGTCCGTTGCGGTCAGGAGGCAGATGGAGAGCATAGTATTCAACGGCTACATGGGAGCGGGGGACAGCGTGGCGATGCCGAATCCGCTGAGCGCGGGAGGCATAGGCTCGGCGATGATAGCAGGCATACTTGCGGGCGAGCACGCAGCGAGCGCGATAAGCAGCAAGGATGTCAGCCTGAAAGGCCTGTGGAAATACAACGTAGATTACAACAGGGCTTACGGCAAGAAGACCGCGGGGCTTGAGGTCCTCAGGGTCTACCTGCAGTCCCTGAACAATGACACCATAAACTACGGCATGAAGACCTTCCTTACCACAAAAGAGGCGGTTGACCTCAGCTACGGCAGGGTGCCCGAGCTCAGCGCAGCAGCGAAGGTCAAGATGGTGCTGAAAGGCGCATCGAACATAGGCGCGTTCAACGATTTGCTGTACGCGGTCAAGAAGATGAAAGAGTTAAATGCTTTGTATACCAAGTATCCAGAGACTCCTGAAGGCTTTGCAGTATGGAGGGAGACGGTAGAAAGCAGCATGAAGGAAGCCAAGGAACGCTTCAAGCCGAATCCAGTATGACGTGATCAAATGGAATACACTAAATTCGAAAAGGCTAGGATAATAGGCGCACGGGCTCTGCAGCTGGCATACGGAGCGCCACCGCTGGTCAAGGTCCCTGCGGGCATGATAAACCCGATAGATCTTGCGGCAATAGAATTCGATAAGGACGCGATACCGATAACTATACTCAAGTAGAACGATTATTTGAGCACGGCCTTTGGATCTATCCTCTGACCCATCAGGTTGTATATCTCGGCACCGCTGTAATTGAATGTCTTGTTCCTCAGCGACGGGTTTGCATTCTCTTTGTAGAATTTGCTGAGCTCCGAGCCCATTATCAGGCCGTTGAACGCGGGCATCATGATCAGTTTGATGTTCTTGTTCACGTTGACGTAGGAGCGATGGGCCCCTGCCTGATTGAGCTTCGCCATCAACCAGACCTTCTGGTCGTAGGTGGCTCCGTTGCTGTCCGTTATCCTAACCATCGCATGGGTGTGCGCGGTTATCAGGTAATCCGACATCATCGCTTTCTCGCTCGGATTCTTCTCCCCGTGGAGCAGGGCAAAACCGCCAATAAGCAGCTCCTTTGTTATTGGCAGATCAATCAGATCACCAAGGTGCGCGTCGTGGTTGCCCGCGACTATCTGTATCTCGAATTCGCTGAGGCTGTCGAAGAATCCCTTTATCGCCCTTGCGGCCGAAACGTCAGGGTAGAGCACGCTCTCCTTTATGTCCCCGAGCATTATGATCTTCTTCAACGAGAATTCCTTCATCATCTTCTTTATCCTCTCGGCCATGCACTCCGTGGCGTTGAAGACGTGCACTCCCCGTTCATGGAGGCTGCGCTCCATGCCTATGTGCAGATCCCCGATCACCAGGTACGGGATTTTGCCGGCGCGTATCACCATCGCGGGCTCGTTGTAGATGAATTTTATCCTTGAAAGCGTCATGGTAATACCTGACAACCATAAATTAATAAGGCTGAACTTGAAGAGGGTATCATGGCGGAGCTTTCCCCTTACATAGGTAGCATAGACGGCATACGCATACAGCTGCACTGGTCGTTCATACTGCTTCTCCTGTTAATACTGTTCCTCAGTGCATACTATTTCCTTATATGGATATTCCTGTTCATTTGCGTGCTGATTCACGAGATGACACATTCGATAACCTCAAGGAGGAACGGCATAGCCGTGAAGAAGATAATACTCTACCCGTTCGGCGGGGGATCCGTGATAGACTTCGAGAAGGTTAGCCCGGAGGCCGAATTCCGCATATCGATCGTAGGGCCCATAGCGAGCCTTCTTCTCGCTGCCGTGTTCGGCATTCTCGCGATATACTCGCCCGCGGGCATCGTAAGGTACACCGTGCAGACCCTCTTCGAGCTCAACGTCTTCCTAGGCGTGTTCAACATCCTGCCCTGGCTGCCTCTTGACGGGGGCAGGGCGCTGAGGAGCTACCTGCAGGAGAAGAGGAGCTACTTCGATGCGACCAGGATAGCCGTGCAGATCAGCAATGCGGTAACTGCGCTCTTCATCCTAGGGACTTTCGTTTACGTCCTGCTGATTCCGGGCACTTTCCTGTACAAGGAGTTCGTCGTTCTCTGGGACATAACATTGGGGCTGTTCATATACGGCGGGGCGAAATCGGAGCTGCAGAACGCTTACGTGAAGGACAACGTATCCGAGCTCAGGGCAGGCGATGCGATGAGCAAGAACTATGTTGAAGTCAACAGGAGCATGACGATACCGCAGCTTTACAGGACCATGCTCAAGCACCGCACCAACGTCATACTTTACAGGGAAGGCAGCATTGTAAAGGCGGTCTCGGACCTGACACTTGACAAGATGCCGTGGAAGGGCAAGGCGCTGAAGGACGTGATGCCGCTCGGCAAGGAGATACCGCAGATACAGTACAACGCGCAGCTATTCAGCGCGATAGACAGGATGAGAACGGAAGAAACAGGCATGGTGGCTGTCATGAAAGGCAGGCAGCTCGCGGGCGTGCTCCTGGCGCAGCACGTTGAATCGGTGATAGCGCTGTACCTGTCGCACAAAAGGGCGATGAGGAAAGATTAGGGCCGCTCAACGCAAATAAATAATAATAGTAGCGTCGATAAACTATCGGCGAACCGGTGCAGAGAATGCTTTACTTAGACAGCATCATACTCCACAATTTCAAATCCTTCAGGCACGCCAACATAAAATTCGGGAAGGGCTTCAATTGCATAGTCGGGCCCAACGGCTCCGGCAAGTCGAACATATGCGACTCGCTGCTTTTCGCGCTGGGAGAAAGCTCGCTGAGGCGTATGAGGCTGACCTCTTTCCCGCAATTGATAAACAGCCACGCGAAGCCGAAGAAGGAGGACAATGTCAAGAGGGCTTACGTGAAGCTGTCGTTCAGGGGCGAGGAGCCTTTGGAGATAGCCAGGATAATAAAGTCCAACAACAAGGTGGGCTACAGGCTCAACGACAGGCACGCCACAAGGCAGGATGTCATTGACGTGCTGCGCGCCAAGAGGTGCGAGATCAACGAGACCAACGCGATAACGCAGGGCGAGATAGGGACGCTGCTCTCGCTGAACGCGAAGGAGCGTAGAGGGCTGATAGACGTCGCTGCCGGCATAAAGGATTTCGACGACAAGAAGTCGGCATCGCTCAAGGAGCTTGAGAAGGTCGAGGGCAGCATCAGCGAGGCGGGCATAATGCTGAGCGAGCGGCAG
Organism: uncultured Microcaldota archaeon; assembly: GCA_903858385.1. Lineage (GTDB taxonomy): Archaea > Micrarchaeota > Micrarchaeia > Micrarchaeales > Micrarchaeaceae > CAIOIN01. Next base: position 5,065 of record CAIOIN010000124.1, read on the forward strand.
GGGTTCCTCAACGAGCTCGCGAAGGAGAAGGAAGACGCAGAGCACCACATCGCACTGACAAATTCGATAAAGGAGACGAGCTACACCATACTGAAGTCGAGGGAGAAGGGCATAATGTCCGAGTACGAGAGCTCGCTTGCGCTCATCAAGGAAAGAGAGAAGAAAAGGAACGATATCGACGGTAAAATAAAGGAGGCTGACATCGAGATAGAGAGCCTTTCAAACAAGAGGGAGGCCGCGGCGAAGAGCCTGAACGAGCGGTCGATAGAGGTAGGATCGACGAACAAGCTATTGGAGTCTGCGAACCGCGACAGCGCGGTCAAGGAGTCGCAGCTGAGCTCGGCGAAGAACAGCATAGCCGAATTGGAGAAGGCCATCGCGGAATTGAAATCGTCGAGAGCGAAGATGGTCGAGGAGAGGACGGCTAACGAAAGCGGCCTGAAGAGCGCGAACGAGGAACTGGCAGAAAAGAGCAAGAAGCTCAAGCTCATCGACGTCTATGACGATGCAGGTGTAGGATCGCTGCTCAGCAGGTACGGCGAGACCCCAGAAGAGGCTTGACGAATTAGAGTCGGAGCACGGGAAGGCAACCAATGCACACATGCAGCAGTCGGTTGCAGTGGAAAGCGCGAACGGCAGGATCGGCGAATTGAAGGGCAGCATAAACGGCAACATCAAGGAACGGGAGATGACGGCCAAGTTGATAGAAGAAGAAAAGAAAAAGATCATGCCGGTGGCATCCGGCATCGCGGAGGCGCAGAAGAAGCTTGAAGAGAACGCTGCGGAGGCAGGCCGCGTGAACGACACGATAAACAAGATATACTCTGACCATGTCAATCTCAGGGAGCAGCTCGCGAGCTCCGGACACTATTCGGACAAGGGCGCTGAGACGCTCGGCAAAAGCATCAAAGAAGGATTCTACGGCAGGGCCTACGAGCTCTGCAGCTACGACGACAAATTTGCCGTGGCGGTGCAGGCAGCGGCCGGACAGAGGCTGAACTATTTCGTGGTAGATTCTAGCGAGACCGCGAGCCGCGCGATAAAATTGCTCAAGGAGAAGAGCCTTGGAAGGGCCTCATTCATACCGATAGAGGACATGCAGGTCAGGCAGACCGTAGCAGTCAAGGGATTGAAACCCTTCCTGGAGAATGTCAAGTTCGACAAGAAATACGGAGCGGCATTCGATTACATATTCTCGAACACGTATCTGGTCGACAGCATAGAAGCGGCAAAGAGAGCAGGGATAGGAAGCTGCAGGTTCGTCACGCTTGAGGGGGAGCTGGTGGAGCAGTCGGGGGTCATAACCGGCGGACCCATGCGGGCGATGCAGTCGCCTGCGCTGCTCGAATCGAGATTGAAGAAGCTTGACGATGAAAAGAAGGCGGCGAACGGCAGGCTGTACGAGCTGAACACCGAAGCGGATTCGATAAGAAAGAGGATCGCATCGTACCAGACCGAGGAAGCGAACCGCAACAATGAGATGAGGCATCTTCAGCAGCAGGTCGAAGGCATGGATGCCGCGATCGACTCAAAGAAGAAGGAGCTTGCCTCGATGGAATCCAAGCTTGCGCAGATGATGGCCGAATTCGAGAGGCTCGGAACGGAGAAAGCGAGATCCGAGGCGGGCATAGCCGCATTGAGGGCAGAGAACGAGAAGTTGTATTCGACGAAAACCGTGCAGCAGCACAAGGGCAAGCAGCCCGCGGCAGGAGGCGCACAGGATGCGAAGGCGCTGCGCGAAGAGGTGGAAAATCTCAAGATAAGGATAGCAACGGTCACGAAGGAGAACGAGATGCGCGGCAGCAGGATTATTGAGATAGAGAAAGAGGAGGGCGGCAAGACAAAGGAGATGGACGCGCTCAGGAAAGGCGTCGCCGCGCTCAACAAGGAGATGGCAGAGATAGACAAGTCCAAGGCGGAGCTGCAGGAGAAGATAAGGAGCCACGACACGAAATCCGCGGGGCTGTACAAGGAATTGCAGGTAATTGAGGAGAAATTGACGAAGATGTCGACCGAGAAGGGCAGGCTCTCTAGTGACATGGAGAAGACCGAGCGCGACCTGATCGAATTGAGCCTGAAGAAAGGCCAGTCCGAGACGAGGATGAACGACATAAAAGCCGAACTGCTCTCGTATTCCGGAGTGAAGATCGTCGAAGGCAGGACGATTGAGCAGTTGGAAGCCGCGCTTGCGGTAGCGAAGTCCGAGCTCGAGAAGCTCGGGAACGTGAACCTCAAGGCCCCGGAGATATACGAATCGAAGAAGAGCGATGTGGAGATGGCCAGGCAGAAGCTGCAGGTCCTTGACAGCGAGAAGGGTTCCATAGTGGGCATGATAAACGAGATAGAGTCGAAGAAGCTGAACATATTCGTGGACACGCTCAAGGCGGTGAACGAGAACTTCAAGAGCCTGTACGGCAACATATTCGAAGGCGCGGCCTATCTCTACCTTGAGAATCCGAAGGACCCGTTCAATTCCGGACTTTTGATACACATGACTTCGGCGACGAAGAAGGAGCGCGCCTCGGAGCAGTTGTCGGGAGGCGAGAAGTCGCTGTTGATGCTGATGCTGATATTCGCGATACAGATGAGGAACCCGATGTCGTTCTACATATTCGACGAGATAGACGCTTCGCTTGACAAGGAGAATTCGAAGAAGCTGTCGAGGCTGATGAAGGAGCTGAGCAGGAGCTCGCAGGTCATAATGGTGAGCCACAACGACTCGATGATAACGGCTGCTGATACTGCCATAGGCGTGGTGAGGAAGGACGACGAATCCCAGGCGGTGGGCATGCAGCTGAACGCAGAAGCGATAGAGAAGAGCGCATAACTTACTTTCCTTTCAATCTAATGTTGAGCAAATGGCAAAAAAAGCGAAGCGCAGCAAGGGTCTGCCGATCTGGCCGGTCTACCTGCTTCTTGTGGTCATATTCGCATTCTACATCTACTTCCAGCACGTCCAGACATTGTCGACGATTTTCGGAGCAGCGCTCTTCTTCGTTATAGCCGTACTGATATCTCTTGAGCTGATAGACAGCATCAGGGAAGGCGATTACGTCAGGAACGTCGTTGAACTTGTTATTGCCATAGGAGTGATATTGCTGTTCTGGTTTGCGCTCAAGTTCGCGCTCAACACAAATTATCCGCTTGACGTGGTGCCGAGCTGCAGCATGCTGCCCAATCTGCACCGGGGGGACATGATACTGCTGCAGGGCACAGGCGGCTCTGCAGGGATAAAAGCGCCGGTGATAGACGTCAGCGCGGCCGCGTACAACAACATGGTAAACAACATGAGCAGCGAACAGCTGCTCTGCGTCGCCTACAGCAAGGCCGGTGGAATGACGAATGTCTCGCAGACACTGATGCCGAATTATTCTGTGGGGCTTTACCAGAACATCGCGGGAAGGCAGGTGATAGTTCCCCAGGAGGACCAGACCGGCTTGATAACGTACACCTGCGGTGTCAGGAGACTGCAGTTCGCCGATGGGGTCATTGAGAACGAGGTTTACACCTCTGCGATAACCATTGCGGGCACCACGATAATGGGCGACGCCAACAACACTAGAGTGGTGTACCAGACCGTGCCCTGGGATGCATTCTACAGGATCGGGGCCATGTATGTCGTGCACCGGGTCTATGCGATTATAGATGCCGATGGCAATTATTACAC
>CAIOIN010000125.1 GCA_903858385.1 uncultured Microcaldota archaeon
GCCTGTGCGATAGGCTACGATTGTCACAGCATCGGCACTACAACAGTCGTGGTTGGGGCCTTGAAGGAGGCATTGAACTACAACTCTGATGTTTTCATAGCAGGCGGCAAGGGCAGGCAGGGCACCTCTACGCCCGAGCAGATAACGAAAGGCGTCGACCACCTTTCCATGCCAGGCTGCAATGACGAATTCATACATTACAGCAAGATGGCCGCGAAGATCGATTCCGCGCTGGTCTATGACAACCTCGGGATATACCATCATGCCTTTCTGTTCTCGAAGGGCAGGGATTGGGCGGTCATACAGCAGGGTATGCATAATGGATCTAACATGGCCGTCCGCTTCCAGATATCAGGCAAGACCGTGGACTTGAAGGATATCACAAACGAGACGAACGCGGCAGTTGCCTCGGGCTTCCGTGAGAGCACGATGGATCTCACATTCAACAAGAATTGCGGCGCCAAGCAGCTCAGCCTCAGGCTAGTGAACGAGGATTTCCGCGAGATAGAGAACATGAAAAAAGCTTACATACTTCCGGAGAGGCATGAGATAATCGACACGGACATATCGAAGAAGGCTGTCGAACTGCTCAAGACGGCGAACGACATGCAGTTGGACAGCTACGAGAAGCTGATGTCGATAAAGGGCATCGGCAGGAAGACGCTCAGATCGCTGGCGATAATATCCTCGCTGATATATGACAATGAAGTTTACAAACGGGATCCGATAATGTACTCGTACAACCTCGGCGGCAAGGACGGGATACCTTATCCGATAAACCTGAGGGAATACGACGATGTCGTCTCCGCGATGTCCGAGATAGTCAAATCGACAAAGGCGGATGGCATGGAGAAGGAACACATACTGAAGGTTCTAAATAAACAAGTAAGCAAATCTTACCATACGCAATCAGCACTGTGATCCGATGCCGCTTTTCGTTTACAATACCCTGTCAAGATCAAAAGAGAAGTTCGAGCCCATCTCGGGCAAGAAGGTCAACATGTTCGTCTGCGGCCAGACCGTCTATGACGACGCGCACCTTGGCCACGCGAACATGTACATATTCTTTGATGTGGTCGCAAGATGGCTGAGGCACTCGGGATACGATTTGAGGTACGTGCAGAACATAACAGACATAGACGACAAGATAATTAGGAGAGCCAAGGAGGCTGGGAAGGATCCGATAGAGCTCGCAAGATATTACGAGGCACGTTTCCTGGAGGACATGGATGCGATAGGAGTCAAGAAGGGCGTGAGCGAGTATCTAAGGTCGCATGACTACATCGATGCCATAAGGAGCCACATACAGCTGCTACTTGACAAGGGTTACGCGTACGCGATAGGCGACGACATATACTACAACGTGGCAAAGTTCAAGGACTACACCAAGCTATCGGGGGTCAAGCTCGACGAGCTCGAGAAGCACAGGATAGAACCGAATCCGGACAAGATAAACGTTTATGATTTCTCTTTGTGGAAGGCTGCGACTCCCGGCGAGCCGTCATGGAAGATAAAACTTGCGATAGAAGGGAAGGACAGGGAACTTTCGGGCAGACCCGGATGGCACATAGAAGACACTGCAATGACGCATGAGACATTCGGCCCGCAATACGACCTGCATGGAGGCGGCTCCGACCTGATATTCCCGCACCACACCAACGAGATAGCGCAAGCAGAAGCCGCGTTCGGCAAAAAGCCCTTCGTGAAATATTGGATGCATGTGGCAGTCATGAACATGAAGGGCGTGAAGATGAGCAAGAGCCTCAGGAACTTCATCACCATAAGGGAGCTGCTCAAGTCATACGACTCCGAGGCGCTCAGGCTGCTCTTCCTGTCGACACACTACAGGAAGGGCGTGGACTACACCGAAGCATTGATGAAAGACGCGGCGAAGAGGCTTAGCTACATGTACATAGCCCTCGGCATGTTCTACAACATGAAAGGGGGTAAGAGCGGCGATGATGACACCGTAGGTGGGATAGTCGCGGAGCTGGATAAAAACTTCTCCGATGCCATGAACGACGACTTCAACACCCCGTTAGCACAATCAACTCTGATGAAGGCGATAAACCAGCTTAGGAATTTCGCGGAATCGCACGTATCGGTTGACAAGGACGTCAAGGATAAGGCGATGAAAAAGGTCCTTGAGCTCTCGGCTACGCTTGGAGTATTGGAAAAGGACGCTTACAAGGAATCGATACCTGATGATGCAAAACAGCTGATAAAGAAGCGCGAGGAGCTCAGGAAGCAGGGCAAGTTCGGCGATGCCGATGCGATACGCGCAGAGCTGAAAGAAAAGAATGGGATAAGCCTCGAGGACACCGAGTACGGCACCATCTGGTACAGGGGCTAATCTTTCTTTTCGTCCTTCTTCTCCAGGAGCTTCTTTCCGAGCTCCAGCCTCTGTGTGAGCCGCTTATCCACGTCGGCCATGTCCTCCGGCTTCAGCACGTGCTCGGCTATGTATTTCGAGTAGTTCACCGATACCTGCGACAGGTCCATGAGCAGCGATTGCAGCTCGCTGACCTTGAAGCTTATCTCCTTGTTCGGCCTGAGTATCTCTATTCCTGCAGGGGCATAGTTGAGCGCTATGGTCACGAGCGGGAAGAAGTTCTCGAAGAGCATGGTCAATGAAGCGCTGGTGATGAAGATGCCGTTCTGTTCCATGGGCTCTTCTACCGCGCCGAAGCAGTAGATCACGCCCTTTTCCTTCAGCAGGTGCTCGTTTATCAATTCCACCAATAACGGCTGCAGCTGGTCGCTCTGCTTGTGCTGCATGTCGAAGTAGAGCTTCGCGAGAACGCCGCCCTTTGCAAGTTTTTCTTCTGTTAGTATCTCAACATCGGATTTTGCCATCGGATTACCTCTTTATAACGCCAAGAGCCTCATCGAACGAAACGGTCTGCTCGTCGCCGCTTATCAGGTTGCGCAGCTTGAGCTTGCCGGAGCTCATCTCGGCATCGCCCACTATCACGGCATATTTTACTTTCAGCGCGTTTGCGTATGCGAACTGATTTGATAGATTTCTCGACGCCAGGTTTATCTCTGCCGGAACGCCGCTGGCCCTCAATTGGTTTGTTATCCCTAGGGCGTAGGTGTAATTGCCGTCGTTCACGAAGGCGACGAAGACCTTCGCGTAGGTGTAAGCGGTTGAATCGGAGAACCTGAGCGAATCCAGTATGCGGTCTATGCCCAGCGACAGCCCGACTGCGGGTATGTTCTTGCCGCCGTACATGCCTATGAGGGTGTCGTACCTTCCGCCGCCGCAGATCGTGTCCTTCTTCTCCGCGTTAGCCAGTTTATATTCGAAGACCATGCCGGTGTAGTAATCCAACCCCCTGACCAGCGAGAAGTTTATCCTTGCTTCCCCTCTGATGTGGTACTGCTTCAGCAGCTCCAGGGTCTTCCTTAGCTTGTCGGTGTGCTCCTTGCTGCCCAGAAGGCTGTCGGCGTAGGTGAGCTTTTCCTCCGCATTCCCCTTGAGATTTATGAATCCGACGATCTGATCTACAAGCTCGCTGGTGAGTCCAAGCGCTTTCAATGCCTCCGCCACCTTCTCCTCGCCGATCTTGTCTAATTTGTCTATGGTCCTTAGCACGCCCATGAACATGAGCTCGTTTATCCCGAATTTCTCGAAGACCTTCTCGGCGAGCCTGCGGTCATTTATTTCTATGGTGTAGTCAAGGCCCGCGCTCTCTATCGCGATGGCTCCGGCAGCCATGACCTCCGCATCGGTAAGGATCTCCTTGCCGCCTACGATGTCTATGTCCGCCTGTGTGAACTCCCTGTACCTCATTCTCTGCGGCTCCTCCCTGCGCCAGTCCTTGCCCGTGTAGTAGCGCTTGAACGGCAACGGCAGTTCCTGATGCATGGCCATGTACCTTGCAAGCGATACGGTGTTGTCGTACCTAAGACCCAGGTCTTCGTCCTTGAACTCGAAGATAAGCTTTGCATCCTCGCCTATGCCCCCTTTTGCATTGAGCACGCCCAGCCGCTCGAATGATGGAGTGTCCATGCTCACGAAGCCGAAGCGCTGGAAGACCTCTTCTACGCGCTTGATCAGCTCGTTCCTGAATAGAGCTTCGTTTGGCATTAGGTCTCTTACTCCTCTTGGGAAAGGCATCTCTGGCACAGGCTCACGACAATCTGGTGTAGTTATAAGTGTTATCAAGTTTTAATATGGTTTCTGATTTAGTGTCATGTATGCTTTTGCGGAGTTTAGGAGCGTTCCAAAAGCCTCTGCCGTGCACTCTTGCGTGTCTCTGGACAGTAGTATGGCCTGCGTGGGCCTGGGTGCCACGCTCTCAACGATGGTAAGCCCGTTGTATATGAGGGTGGTTCTGGACTTCTCTTCCCGTGTTTCTTTCCTCAGCAGGGTAGTGATGTCATAACCGAAATCGGCCCATCCATTCAAAACGAAGCCCTCCGTGGAGCCTTCCACTCTTATGACCTCGAATGCGCCAAAATTGCGCCGTAGGTAATCGCCCACTTCGCCGAAAACTAGCAGGTTGTAATAATAAGCAGGCGCGGCGACCTTGCACCCCCGTTTTAGCGACGTCAGCCGCTGCAAGGTGCTTTTCTCGCTAAACAGGACCAGATCGCCCTTGCCGAAATCCATCTCTTTTATGGTCTTTAGCACGCGTCCTCCAGCACCAAGATTATAGTTATCCACAAGGTCATTTCCGGTTATTCCGTATTTTACCAGCCCGTTCGCCACGCACATCGGTACGTCCTTGGATGTCATCGGCACAAAATCCATGCTGCCTACACTCTGCTTGTATGGAAGCGGCCTGCCCTCTATTCTGATTGATATGTCGTAGTTGTCCCTGAGCCAACCCTCTATCTTAGAGCCCAGTTCCCCCTTTGCCACGGCGATTTTAGTCTCGGATTGTATCATTGGTATCGCCCAGTATGGTAAAGACCTTCCGCCCGACTTCGGTCAACTTGACGGTGGGATTGCTGTTAATCAGCCCGAGCTCTTTGAGTCCTTTGGCATTTGTTTTGAGCGTAGAAAGAGGTATGTCGTACATCTCGCTGAGCCTGCTCAGCAGGGCAGTTATGCAGTACGCCCTGCCCTGACATGCGGCATTAAGAATTAGGACC
>CAIOIN010000126.1 GCA_903858385.1 uncultured Microcaldota archaeon
CGCTGCTCTGCAGTTTGAAAAGGGCAATGAAAGCGGCGTTTGCCATTGCTTCGTTGTTTACGTCTTTTGCAAGTTGAGTGGCGATTGCAAGACCAAAACCATACTTTCTGCCTTCTCGAAACAGAATTGAGACTTCTTCCGCATTACCAAGCATGCGCCATCCTTCATCAAGCACCACGAGCACGCTCGTAGAATCAATCATTTTTGATTGATGCATGATTCGAATTAGTATGCTGAGTACGGCTTTGGCGACAGCACCCCTTTGCTCGTCGTCACTTAGATTGGATAGGTCTATGCTAGTAACTCCTTTGGTGAGACACCTTGCATCGAAACAAGTGCGTTCGGCGAATATGGGATTCCCCACTAGTTGCTGTAGTTTTGCGCTGGCATCGGTGCTCTCCGAATCGGTATTGAGTATTTTTATCAGTGTTTTTAGGTTTATTAGAGCTCCAGCTTTTGATGCATTAAGCAGCGCGCGGTAGATAATGGTGCGCTCTTTGTCGTTGAATTTTACTATGTGGTCCATTGCGTCGAGCACTGCTCTGATGCCCTTTCTGTTTTTGGTGCCGAAGAGTTCGAAAAGGTTTATGTAGGAATCGACTCCAAGCCTTAGCGTTTTGCCGTTCAGGAAGGAAATGAGATTTTTGTACTCCCCATTCCAGTCTATCACCAGCACGTTGCTTGAATTGTACATCCTGCTCCGAGCTAGGATACCTTTCAGGAAGTAGGTCTTTCCCGAACCAGACATCCCAAGCACTATTATATGGGGATTTACCAATTTCGTGGTATCGAGGTAGAATGGTGTCCGATAAATCCAGGTATTGCCAAGATACACGCCAACTTTATTTGATTCTGCTTGCGGCTCCGACATTGAGTCTATGCAAACGTTTCCTGCGACAAGACGCGAGTTTGATATGAAACTTATGCTCATGCTACCATCGAATCTATCTCCAACCCGTTGAGCAGTTCGGCGCCGGTCAGTATTTGCGCGTCCGAATTGAGAAAAGCTCCGAATTCACTGGCTAGGGCCCTTATCTGAGATTTCGCATGCTCCTCTGCTGCGAATCTGCTTTCGGACTTGGCGCTGGTGGCTACGTACCTTGCAAGACTTACGGGCGTGCTTGCGCTTATACTTCTTATGTCCTCCTCTATCTGCTCTATCTCCCTTTTGAGTTGCCTGACCTTTGCGGAGTTCGATCCGAAGGCGTTTATGCTCATCCTTGCAAGAGCTATCTCTTTTATGCCCCTTTGGGTTTGCAGTCGATCTAATAGTCTATTGACATCGAGCCTTTTCACGTGTAGCACAAATCGGAAGGGATAATTCAAATGCGCTATTATGCCTTCTATCTTTTCTCTGTCCACCGTCTCTCTGGAATCGCCTTTTAGTAGCACCATGGCCGTCGCAACAAACCCGCCCTTTATCTGCCTCGTTGCCGTTGATCGGTCGCCGCTCAGTTGCTGGCTGCCAAGCACCTGTATGAGGTTCGTATGCCTGAATACCAGGGCCTCTATCACGAACCATAATTTTTGAGTCAAAATCAGCATCAATGCCGCCACTAGGCTCAATGCTATCAAGACGGGGTTCATGCTCAGAAGGCTTGATAGCGATAAGAGCAGCACCGCAGCAAGCGTTCCATACAAGATCACATCATTCAAGCAACCACTAGTAGATGAACAATCTGCCGAAAGACGCTTCCGAACCCAGGAGCCTTGCAAACTCCTTGATTGATATCGCAGTGAGTATAAGGCTAAACACCGGCAAGAAGAATATGTCGATTATCAGAAATGCGACTGCGCTTGCCAATTCTTTGAAGAGCGCTTCCGCACCACCCATCAGGCCGCTTATGGTATCGGATAGCGAACTCAGAATCCCGTTGCGACTAGTGCTGTTTTGTGCGGAGTTTATGTTCAAAACTGCGCTCATCGCCCCATCTTTCATGTTGGCAAGGCTTGAAACGAGCGAGTCAGTGGTTGATGCGTTTGTTGTATTGAAATAGCTGCTTGTCAGTTCCGCGTTGAATACGTAGGTCAGTGGGAATACCACAAAAAGCCCGATAGTGATTGCTATTATGGCTCCGCCTAATCTTCGTGTGAGGTACAACGCCCTGAGCACAATCCCTACAGGCAGCAACACTGGCACTGCAGTTATCGCTATGAATTTGAGCAGTATGGCCTGAGCTTCAATGCCGGTTATCGCGAACGTCAGTACGTTAATCAGGTAACTTAGTTGCGCAAGCAGCGGGGACAGCACGCTCGTTAAGCTTATGCTTATTATGCCGGCACTGAACTGAAGGGAGCTTACAAGGCTCAGTGTGGTGTAAGAGACGGATAAACCGATAAGCAGCGGAAGTGACACATCCATCAGCGAAGGATAGCTTGCCCCGTTTATGCTAATCGGGGATAGACCAACAAGGTAGTTATAGGCAAAGCATATGGCGTAATTTACATTCATGACTGCCGGGCAGGAAGCAGCGAGGGATTGGCTGTTCGCGAGCGTATTTACAAGCAGCGTGAAAAAGCCAGAGCCGCTGAATGCCACGAACAGGAAGCCGACTATTGCACCATTTATCAATGATTGAAGCAGTTCGTCGCGCCCGAATTCTTTCAGTTTTTTGTCGTTGAAGGCATAGCCCAGCCCGAGCAATATGCCCGAAACTGCCAGCATTATCGCGATTATTCCTACAGATACATCATAGACGCCAATGCCGCTCATTGAGATACCCTGCTAGATGCTTGAATTTGCTGCAGTAAGGTTTCCAATCAGGTGCGTGGATGCGATGGCAAGCGACGTGGATGCTACACTGAGTGCACCGACCACCACCGCACCGATTATTATGTTGATCGCGGCAGTATGGAAGTTTGCCTTCTTGTCTGGCGGCAGCATCTGCCCTATCGCATAGAATATGCCCGCAAGTATGAAGAGCACAGCGCTAAGTGAGGGGCCTACTTGCATCAGTATCAGCCTTATGCCGTTTATCTCCGACACTACCGGTACTGATGCCGCAACCGCGCTCCTTGCCGAAAGGGCCAGAGCCATCAAAGGTATCGTTATGTATTTCACAATTCCCGCATGTTTGTATTCCATTCCACCCACCCAGACTTTTCTTATATTTATGTATCTATTTATTTACTTGAGTATACTTATTTTATTTAGATAAATATTTAAATATTCGTATTTATGCAATTAATTGGTCCTAACAGGGTAGAGGGGCACAGGAGCGACAACGACCCGTGACGTTGCGCTGGCGAAGCTTTTTAGGTTTTGTTAGTGCAATGTCAATGGGGGTTGAGATGGTAAGGAAAGATGCTAAGCAGATGGTGCTTCTTGTCGACGACCACGACAATGAAATAGGTCTAGAAGAGAAGATGAAAGCACACCAGAATGGCGGCAAGCTGCACAGGGCCATATCCGTCTTTGTATTCAACAAGGACGGCCAGACCATGCTTCAGCAGAGGGCTGACACGAAATATCATTCTCAGGGATTGTGGACAAACACCTGCTGCTCCCATCCGTTCAAGGGCGAGAGCACCATCGACGCTGCACACCGCCGACTGGAGCAGGAGATGGGTTTCGACTGCGAGATGGAAGAGGCATTCTCGTTTATTTATAAGACAGAGGTGGGCAATGGCCTGACCGAATGGGAATTTGATCATGTGATGTTCGGCATGTACGATGGAGAGCCGGCACCGGATCCCGGAGAGGCAAAGGATTGGAAATGGGCCACGATGGAATTTCTGAAAGATGACGTGAGCAGGAATCCCGATGCTTACACCGGATGGGTTCGCATACTCTTGGCCGATCGCA
>CAIOIN010000127.1 GCA_903858385.1 uncultured Microcaldota archaeon
TCCGCACAAATCCCCGTATGCGGGGCAGAGCCGCTCCAGCATTTATGGCCCTATTTCCTATTTTGAAGAAGCCTTACGATTATCACAATTATCGCGATAACAACCAATATATGGATTAATTCTCCCCCAATACCGGTTATGAATCCTAACAGCCACAAAACAACCAATATCAGTGCCACAGTCCAAAATAGATCCATTCATACACCCATTATACCATCAACTGAAAGTATTAAATAAATATCTAAAACCGGATCAGCTTCGGCTAAATAAGAGAGCGGGTCCATCCTTACATGGCCGACTAGCTCAGGCGCTTGATTATGTGGTAGCCGAACTGGGTCTTCACTATCCCTGAGACTTGTCCCTTCTCAAGCGCGAATGCAGCCTGCTCAAACTCCTTCACCATCATACCCTTCCCAAATTCTCCCAAATCTCCCCCGTGCTTTCTGGAGCCATCGATTGAGTACTGCTCAGCCATCTTCGCGAAGCTCTCGCCATTGTTGATCTTCTGCAGCACCTCCTGAGCAACAGACAGCTTCTCGACCAGTATGTGCGCGCACCTTATTTTGTTGGACATAGAATCACATGGTGGGCTCGAGGAGAATTGAACTCCTGGTCTTTACCTTGTGAAGGTAACGTCTTACCACTCGACTACGAGCCCCTAGAATGAAATGTTTATTAAAGATTAATAATGTTATTTAATGGGTTCTTATGGCGTACTACACGGGCACGGGCGATTGCGGCTGCACCGGCACTCTCGGAAAAGCAAGGCTCGGAAAGAACGACAAGCTCATAGTCGCGATAGGGGACATAGACGAATTGAACAGCGCGATAGGCGTTGCGATAACCACTCTGACAGAAAAGCATGTCTCGGGCATGCTCATGCGCGTCCAGAACAATCTTTTCGTTGTGGGCGCAGAGCTTGCTGCGTCGCTCAACGGCACAGAATCAATGCTCAAGGAGCGCATAACTGCGCAGAAGGTCAAAGAGATCGAAAAGGCGATAGACGAGCTCGGCGCCACCTTCCCAGAACCGAAGAAATTCGTGCTTCCGGGCGGGTCTGACGGTGCTGCGCACCTGCATCTCGCAAGGGCAGTGTGCCGAAGGGCAGAAAGATCCGTCATCGGTGCCAAATCCGAGGCGAAGATAAACGAGGAGCTTCTGAAATACCTCAACAGGCTTTCATCATTCCTCTTCGTTGCAGCGCTGCACGCGAACAGCAAGGAAGGAGTGGAAGAGAGGAATCCAGTCTACTGATCAAAGGTTGAAGTACTCCTTGAACTTCTGCGTTGTCTCTATCTTCTTGGTCCTGCCTACCCTTGCCGCCTTGACGAAGTCCTTTTCAGTGAGCTCCTTCACGTGGTCGTATATCGAACTGCCGAAGGCCTTGACCAAGGCACTTTGCATCACTGGCTCGTTCTTGCCTATGTAAGCCAATATCCTGAGCGAGCTCTTCGATATGTCTGGTGCGCCCGCAAGGGTGTTGACCTTGCTTATGTATTCGTTCCTGACCCCGAGCAGGTATTTCTCCCCAATTTTCGATACCACTAACGCGCAATTCCTTGCTTCGTAATCAGTTATCAATTCGTTCATGACCGTCTTGACGTAGCCCACTGCTGCAAGGCCCATGATCCCTCCGAGTTCCTCGGCGCCCATCGCCCTGCCGGAGGTGAAGAGCGCGGCCTCCGCTATTCTTTTGTACTCATCGCTCCTCTTTTCATCTGCCACTTGCATCGCCTTCAAGCTTTATGAATATCTCGTTGAAGAATTCCTCCTGCATGAGCATCACCTTGTTCATGTGCGCCAGGAACAGGAGCGGAACGAAGAGATCGAGCAGCATGCTCTCCATGTTGCCGAATTCTCTCGAAACGCGCGCGAAAGTCGTTACTCCTTCCCGGTCCGCGCTCTTCTTCACCAGGCCGAAAGCGGCGTCTATCTTCTCGTCTATGTCGTCCTTGCTCAGAACCAGCCTGTCCATGAGCGGAATGAACCTTTCATGCTCTATCGTCTCGCGCTTGGTGCTGGTCTTTATCGCATCGTCAAGCGCTTCCATCAATTCGTTGAGCGATATCTTCCTTCCGGGCTGCATCCTTGCACGAGGCAGCAGCTCTGGCACTTCGGGCGCAATCCTTCCCTGCATCATCTCCGGCACCTCCTCCACAACCGGCTCTGCGAAGATGCCCATGTTCTCGCTCTTCATCCGCAGTAAAATAGAAGCCGCAAGCATTATGTTCGAAGGCACGTGCAGGTCCATGACCCGCATTTCCTTGACTATCGCCATGTAGCTGTCCACTACCTTCGAGAGGTCTATGTCCCAAGGATCCAGCTGGTTGGTCTCTACGAGCTCTATGAGCAGTTCTCGCCAAGTGGCGTTGCTGACGAGGGACTCCAGGTCTATGCCCTTCTCGGTTCCCTGCTTGTATGTGCTAATGCTGGCTGCTACTAGTGATGCCATTGGCACACTTTCCATGAAGATGGTCGTTAAACAGTGTAAGGCAAAATATATATTCCTTCAGTACATCTTCTCGAGTATCGCTATCCTGTCATCAATCGGCGGGTGTGTCGAGAATATCCCTGTCATGTTCTTCTTGGTGAACGGATTCGCGAAATACATCTGTGCGGTAACCTCGTTCGCGCTCCTCAGGCTCTGTGCTCCCGGATTTGCCGAATAAGCCTTCAGCTTCTTGAGTGCGTTAGCCAGTGATCTCGGATCCCTTGTTATCCTTGCGCCGTTCGCGTCGGCCATGTACTCCCTCTTCCTTGACACCGCGAGCCTTATCAGCAGCGCGAAGAAGGGAGCCAGCAGGCCCACCACGAACGCGAGCACCAGTATGATTGCACCGCTTTCGTTACGTTTGCCCCCTCCCAAATTGCCCCCGAAAATGAGCATGTTGCGCATCAAGACGGCCACCAATCCTATAACGCCGGCGAACGCAATCGCTATGGTCATCACCTGTACGTCGTTGTCGGCGACGTGCGATATCTCGTGGGCGATGACGCCCTGCAGCTCCTGCTTGTTCATCATCTGCAGCAAACCGGTTGTGACTGCCACGCACGGTGCGCTATGCTTGCCTGTCGCAAAAGCATTGGGATTGGGGTCGTTGATTATGTAAACTTTAGGCATCTTTATCTGCGTCGCGAGCGCTAGCCCTTCCACAACCGAGTACAATGTCGGGTATTGCTTCGGGTCCGCTTCCGTCGCTTTCGACACCGCAAGGACAACCTTGCTGCCGTACTGGTAAGTCAACAGAGCGTATATCGCCACGAGGACCAATCCGAAGGCGAATGAGAACAGGCCGCCACCGAAAAGTACGACGACCGCAAATATAACCAACGCGAAAAGCATGCCGAACAACAGCATCAGGACCAGAGACTTTACCTGGTTCTTGGCTATCTCGTCAAAGAAGCTTGCCATTGCAAGTCACTTCTTCCTGCTTTTCGCACCGGTCTTCTTCGGTGCGCTGTCGGCGTCGTCGCTGTCGCTTGTCAAGTCCACCTTCACGGGCTCGCTTGCCTCATCCGGAGCCTTGAAGAAGTCTGTTGCCTTGAAGCCGAACATGCCGGCGAATATGTTGCCCGGGAATTGCTGTATCGCCGTGTTATAATCAAGCACGTAATCGTTGTAAGAAGTTCGAACGAACGATATCTTGTCCTCCGTGTTCGACAGCTCATCCTCTAGGTTTTTGTAAGTCTCGGATGCCTTAAGGTCCGGATAACCCTCTGCCACCGCGAAGATGCTCTTCAGCGCCGTGCTGATCTGATTGTTTGCCGCAGCCTTGTCCTGCAATGAGCCGGTGACTATCGAGCTCCTAAGCTTCGTTATCTGCGTGAGCGTGCTCTTCTCGTACTTCATGTAGCCCTTCACGGTCTCTACAAGATTCGGTATGAGGTCGTATCTCCTCTTGAGCTGCACATCTATCTGCGCAAGCGCATCCTGCACCCTGTTCCGCTTGGTTATCAATCCGTTATAAGTACCGTAAACGATTACTCCAAGCACCACTACGCCTCCTACAATCCAAATTACTACGGACATGCTATCAACGAATTATAAGCAGTATAACTATAAAATGGTAACTATATCCACCGCTTTTACTTTCTGGAAATTTTATCGACACTGAAGTCTATGACGAGTTCCACCTCCTTTGCCGAATAGGGCCTCACGACCCTATGGCCCAACATCCTTGCTTTATATCCCTCATCTTTTGCATGCGTTCTGATCCTCTTCCACGAATCTGCGAGTACGCTCTCCGCACTGCCAAAAACGTAAAGATGGATTACCGACTTCCTCTTCGCCATTCTGACTATCGGGTCGAGGAAATCCAGGCTTACCGTGGGCATCGGCACTATTATCCGGTCTGCATATCCTACATACCTTCCGCATACCTTCCTGACATCCCCAAACTCCGCCTTCGCGTTCTGCGTCTTGTTGAACATTATATTATGCTTCATCGCATCGTACGCATGCTTGTTCGGCTCGATGCCGATAACAACAGTATCCGGATGCCCTTTCGCAATCTCTATCACGAATGGGCCTACTCCTGCCCCGACTACTATCACGTGCTCCTTGTTCCGCACGAGCGAAGTTACCCTAGACCTTTCGAAAGAGAGCTTGCTGGAAAAGAAGACCTGCCTGGCATCGAACCTGAACGTGCAGTTATTTTCCCTATACTCCGCAATGTAGTTCTTCGCGCCTGCAATATGCCGCAGCTTTCTCTTTCTGTAGACGCCATAAACGCCCCCGACTTTTGCCAGTACCGTCCTGACTCTCGGGGTCGCCGCCATCAGCGCCTGCGCTATCCTCTTTTCCTTCTTCTTCAACTCGTCAGAGAGCTCAATGATCGCCAGGTTGCCCAGAAGCTCGTAGCCTCTTGCAAGCTGCTCCCGCTCCCTGACGCTAAGGATCTTTTCCAGTGCCTCCCTGTAATCGACTCTTACCGATCTTTTCGCGCTCCTCATCCCTACCAGCGCGATTCCAGCCTTGGAGATAAGCTTTTTAGCTTTTGCATCAGTAACTATTACTGGAAAATAGACATAGCTGCGGCTATGCACGGTCTCTCTGGACCTGTCGAAGGCGCTAAGGCTTGACAGAAGCCTCCTCGCGTTCTCGGCATCTCGCTCCGGGATCTTGGCATACTGCATAGAAACATTTTGGGATAAGGAAAGATTTAATACTTTCAAGAGTTTGCATTTAAGTGATATTGTGTATTTCGTTGTAAAAGTCACCGCCGGCCAGGAGAGGATCGCAGCAAACATGCTGCAGAACAAGATAACGCCGCAAGAATCCCCCATCTATTCGATACTGGTCGTGGAGGGCTTCAGGGGCTACATAATAGTCGAGGCGGAGAACGAGCTTTCGATAAGGCAGTTCATAACAAAGGGCAGGAACATAAGAGGGATACTGCCGAAGCCGCTCAGCGATGAGGAACTGGGCAAGCTGATTGCCGTGAGGGGCAAGGCCGCCGGCATAGAGAAAGGAGATATAGTCGAGTTCACCAGTGGGCCCTTCAAGGGCTACAAGGCCAAAGCGCTGAAGGTCGACGAGATCAAGGACGAGGTCACAGTTGAACTTATGGACGTTGTCGTGCCAATACCGATAACGACGAAGATGAACACGGCAAAGGTAATACAAAGAGCGAACAAGATGTAGTGATACTATGAGCGAAACGATAATAGCAGGGCTGGTTGAGGGGGGCAAGGCAACAGGAGGCCCGCCGTTCGGCCCAGCGCTTGGACCATTGGGAGTCAACATAAACGCGATAGTCGCGGAGATAAACGAGAAGACCAAGCCCTTCGCCGGCATAAAGGTGCCCGTGAAGGTCATAGTCGACACTACCACGAAGACGTTCAAGATAGAAGTCGGAGCCCCGCCGACGAGCGCGATGATAATGAAGGAACTGGGCATCTCGGTAGGCGCAAAGGTAAAGGACGAAGTCGTCGGCAACCTCACGCTCGAGCAGCTGAAGAATGTGGTGAAGGCCAAAGAGGCGAAGCTCTACGGGAAGACCATCGCGGAAAGGGCGAAGCAGGTACTTGGCACATGCAAGAGCATGGGCGTCAAGTGCGAGAACGAAGACCCGCGCGAAATAATAAGGAAGATAAACAGCGGAGAGATCAAGCTGTGAGCCCATGGTGGGTGCGAGCCCGTCTCTGATCTACAAAAAGCTGAGGCGGAGGTTCGGCTTCCTGGACTGGTGGCCTGGCGACACGAAGTTCGAGATATTTGTCGGGGCAATGCTGACTCAGCAGACCTCATGGCGGAACGTCGAGATGGCCATAGCCAATCTGAAAGGCGAAGACTGCCTAAACCTGAAGACATTATCAAACATCAGAGTGCAGAAGCTCGAATCGTTGATACGGCCAAGCGGATTCTACAGGCAAAAGGCGAGAAGGCTAAGTGGCATATGTAAGAGCATCAAGAAGGACTATGGCTCATTACGCAAGCTATTCTGCCTTGAAAAAGATGAGCTAAGGAAGGTCCTCTTGTCCTACAACGGCATCGGCAATGAGACTGCAGATTCAATAATACTCTACGCAGCCGAAAAGCCGGTCTTCGTCATAGACGCGTACACGAAGAGGGCAATGCACAGAATAGATCAGAGCATAAGAGAGGATATCGGATACGAGCAACTGCAAAATTATTTCGAAAGCAGAGTGGAAAAGCGTCTAAATTTATACGAGGACATGCACGCGCAGTTCGTCGAACTGGGGAAAAGATACTGCAAGCCGAAGCCGGATTGTACGGGTTGCCCACTCAATCACATATGCGAGCACGGCATTCGCGCGATCGCATAAGAAACGTCACGAGTCTAACCTTGGTAAAAGCCTTTAAATATCTAGTAAAGCGCAATAATCAAGGTAATGGTTGATAGAATGCGAGACGCAACAGTGCCGCATCCGGAAAAGATGGAGAACAACGTGTCCAGCGCAAGAAATACCTCTACGCACGAAAGTGCTCTCGCAAAGAAGGAATTAGAAGAGGTTGCCACCAAGCTAAAATTGATCCAGCAAGTGTTCAAAGGCTTCGAGGAAAAAGACCTGAACGCCATATCAAATGATAATTTCAGGGAAAAACTCAGGGCCATATTGGATATCCAAGATGTGGATTTGAAGATAAAAGAATGGCTAACGCTCGGAGACGAAAAGATTTCAACAAAAGATCAAATACCTAACTCCCGATTCACTGAGCCCATCCAATTAGACTCCCCACTAAAGGAAGTCGTCGATAACTTCAAATTAGACAAGCCCACAGAGTTCCATAATGCCCTTTATGAACTCATGAAACTGTGCAAGAACGAGGCGGACTATCTTGTAATTGGCAAGCGGCCAGGAAATATCAAAGCCCAGTCTACGGCATTCACAGACTTCGATCGCAATCATACTTATCATGAAGCAGAGCAGTTCCTTAGCAAGTCGAAACACTCTGGCAGCGAATCGCAAGCAGTCAGATCCTTCTACAAAGTCGGTGCAGACTGGCTTGGGGCAAAAAATCTGACAGAACAAATGAATACGCTTTTGAAGAGTCTACCAGACATAAATGCACTTGAGAAAGCGGTGGCCGATCTGGAAGCGTGGATAGTCCAGCTTAAGCTCTCCGATGCGGCCTTCGACCAAAAGCTAAGCCCTGTCGCTATGAGGAAGTTCATCAAAGATGAGATGGCAGCAGGCGACCTAAGCAAGTACGGCATACCGTTCGTGGGGGGAGAGAACGAAATGGCCGCCAAGATCGCCAAAGCCGCAGGGTTGAAGAAAGGGAATGTTGGAAGCAAAGATAAGATATCAAACATCGGAGAATTTTCTCTGGCTATGGCGGAATGGTGGCACGCCGAACAAAGTCAACTGAAGCTCAAGCTCACCGAAACAGAGATTTCTGTTTGCAACGACGCATTTGTTCGAGTTACTGGAGCAATCCAAAAGGGAAACGAACAAGGGCAATCCCAAGCAATCAAAAAGAGAAACGAACAAGAGCAATTGCTAGAGTGCATAAAATTATGGACTGCGCTGAACGAAGTTTGGATTCGGCATACAAATGCAATAACCGATGACGCCAGAAAGGATTGGATAGACAAAGCAGAGGCATTCTATCCAGCCAATCTCGACGAAGCCCAGAGATGGAAGCTTGCAAACGTAATCCAATTATGGAGACGTAGCATGGCAATATACATCACTAGTCCTACTGGTCCTGTAGATCCGACTCAGGTGAACCCTGCAATATTTCATTTCTTGGAACTGCGTCTGAACGACAACGATTTTTCAGACAGGCACAAACCGCAATGGGAGATCATAGCGAATCTGCAGCTGGCAATACGAGAACTTCCACCAGGGCAGTCAGCCGATGACGGGCCACCGCAACCGCCGGCATGATCGAGCAATATCCTAATCTTCATGCGGTGCTTTATCTCCGCAGCACGGCCCTTATCTCGCTGGTGAGCCTGTGGATCTTCTCTATCTCCTCTTTCTCCTGCTCGGTCTCCTCGCCGCCATGATTGGCTATGTTGTCCTCTATGGCCTCGAGCATCTCCAGCCATTCCTCCGCTTCCTCCTTCATCAGCTCGACGACCGCCCGGTCGGTCGAGAAGAGGTCAAGGAGCTTGAGAAGCTTCTGCTTGTCGGTTATCCCCTCGCTGCCCTGCAGCCTCTCCTTTATGTGCTCCCTCAGCGTCTTTATGTCGTCAAGCGATATATCCTTGTTCTCGTTTATAAGGCTGTCAAGGCTCTTCACGAAATTGAGCATAGCCTCGTGCAGGCTGCCGAACAAGTTGCTTAGCGTGATACTCTTTATGCCGTCCAACACTCCTGCCATTGCACCATCCCTACCTACGCTTCGCCTAAAAAGTATTTATAACCCCCGCATTTTCTGGAACGTTGGCATGAAATCCATACGCCCCTATACCACGCATGCATGACCATTTCAGGCATAACGTGTGCAATTTTTATGACGTAAAATAACCTGCCGCAAAATCAACATATACTTATTTAAGATTTCGTTGCGACACTATTACCGGGGCGTGATCCTATGACAAACAAGAACGATAAGAGCAAATTCTTGAATGAGAAGCTGAGGCACATAAGCATAGAGACGAAGACGATAAAGGATCTGGTTGACTCGTTCTCGTACATGGCATTCCAGTCCAAGAACCTCGCGAACGCGGCGAACATCTACGAGCGCATGCTTGAAGACAAGGACTGCTCAGTGATATTGTGCCTTGCAGGCTCGATATTCAGTGCTGGGTTGAAAAACATAGTGCACCGGATGGTGAAGGACAACATGGTCGACGCGATCGTCTCGACCGGTGCGATAATGGTGGACCAGGACTTCTTCGAGGCCCTCGGCTTCAGCCACTACCTCGGCACGCCGATGGTGGACGACGAAGAATTGAGGTCGCTTGCGATAGACAGGATATACGACACGTTCATAGACGAGGACCAGCTCAGGGTCTGCGACGAGACGGTGGGGAAGATAGCCGACTCGCTCAAGCCTATGCCGTATTCATCAAGGGAATTCCTGGTGGAGATGGGCAGGTATCTTGAGAAAGACAAGAACAACAAGACGAAAGA
>CAIOIN010000128.1 GCA_903858385.1 uncultured Microcaldota archaeon
ACTTCGGGGAGGTCCTGGGGGCGCTGGGGATGGATAACGACGACGGCGCGACGAGTGCCGCACTCAAGGCAGTCATTGTGGAACGCATCACGGAGTATGCCGTGGGCGCACTGAAAGAGGCGAAAAAGAGGGGAGTAAGGTTAGGAGCGGCTGCAGTAATAATAGCCGCATCGGGCAGGGGCTGAGCGCCAATGCAAGTCATTGGCGCCTCCCCCACGGAGGCTTTTCTGTCCGCTGCTGGTACTAAACTGTTTTAAATTCTCTTTTTCCTATCCTACTGGGCGATTGTAGTCTAGTCTGGTTAGGACTTTGCCCCTCCAAGGCAAAGACCCGGGTTCAAATCCCGGCAATCGCACCAGTGTATTCAATGCTCTACGATCAGGTAATCTCTAGATTGAAATCGCAATACAACCCGAAGAACATAGAAGGAATGGAGAGATTCGGGATAAGCACAAAGAACACGCTCGGGATATCAGTCGTAGCTTTAAGGGGGATGGCGAAGGACATAGGCAAGGATCACGATCTTGCCAAGAGGCTCTGGTCTTCGGGCATCCACGAAGCAAGGATACTCGCGCCGATGATCGAAGAAGTGGAAAAAGTTACGGCAAAGCAGATGGACAAGTGGACCGAGGATTTCGATTCGTGGGACATTTGCGACCAGTGCTGCGGCAACCTTTTCGATAAGACGTCTTATGCCTACGAAAAAGCCGTGACATGGAGCAGAGATGACCGCGAATTTGTCAGGAGAGCCGGGTATGTCATGATGGCTGCGCTGTCCGTGCACGACAAGAAAGCAGAGGACAGCAGATTCATAGAATTTTTGCCCATCATAAAGAGGGGCGCAACCGACGAGAGGAACTTCGTGAAAAAAGCAGTGAATTGGGCGCTTAGGCAGATAGGCAAGCGGAACAAGAGGTTGAACAAGCTTGCAATCGAGGCTGCCAGAGAGATAAAGACGATGGACTCGGTCAGCGCAAGGTGGATAGCAAGCGACGCGCTCAGGGAACTGACAAGCGAAAAAGTTAGAGGCAGGTTATGAGCTTTACCGATTTGCAGCGTTCTCTAGAACCAGCCTGTCCAAAGCGGATTTTGTGAGATGACTTATCACCCCAGTGCCCGTTATGTTCATTTTGCCGATTAAAGAGACGTTATTCAGGGTTATGTTTGGCGAGATGTGAACATCACCCTTGCTCTTGTTTTGCCCACCGATAATCTTTCCTTCGCCGATTATTGCAATCTTGGGCTTCCCGCCGCACACCTTGACATCTTCCAGTTCTATGTTCCCGGAGATATTCGCATTGGAGATGTAGCTCCACCAGTACACCTTGACATTCCCGCGCAGTAAAGTATTGCCGACCAACACCGTTTCTGGTGTAAAGGTAGAGGAATCCGGGTTGTAAAAGGCGCTCACGTTTCCATACAGTATTACCTTTGGACCCGCGAAAACCCCAGTATCCACGCAGGCTCTTTCATCCACAAATGCGCCGCCCATCGACTCCCTGTGAAATCTTATGCCGCGATATATCGCTTCTGAGATAGAAGAATCAACTTTGCGCAGGTATGAAAGAGCAGTCACGACAGCGATCTTGGTTATTCCCGATTCACTGGACGGGACTTGAGACGCCTGAGTCGCTATTCCTACCGGCGCGATATAATTTCTGTACACAGAGATGTATACCTGTCTTGAGAGATATTTATGTTTTGTGTGCTAGAATAGGCCATGAGATTTGTTGCTGCATTGCACGTCAAATTATAGCGCAAAAGCACAGCAACTAATATATTTGTTGTAGTGGATACCTCATCGTAGTGGTTTAGTGCTTAAAAAAGTCTTTGAAGGCTCGGTGGATTACCTTCAGATACTTGATGAAAACGGAAACATCGATGCCGCGCTGCTTCCAAGCTATCTCGACGATGCGAAGGTAGTCGAGATGTACAAGCTGATGTCTTTCGCAAGAGCTCTGGACGCGAAGGTGCTCAGCCTGCAGAGGCAGGGGCGCGTCGCGACTTATGCTCCGCTGGTCGGACAGGAAGCCACGCAGATCGGCAGCGCGCTCGCTATGAGGAAGGACGACCTCTTCGTCCCGAACTTCAGGCAGCACGGCGTATTCCTTGCAAGAGGCATGCCCATTGACGTCATGGTGCTTGGCTGGAAGGGCTTTGAGGAAGGCAACATAATACCCAAAGAGGTTGGAGGCTTCCCGATGATAATACCGGTCAGTACTCAGATGCCGCACGGAGCCGGGATAGCTTTCGCGCAGAAGTACCTCAAAAAGGACGTTGCGGTCCTGGCTTATGTAGGGGACGGAGGCACTTCGGAAGGAGACTTCTATGAGGCGCTGAACTTCGCAGGAGTGTTCAAAGTGCCTTTGGTCGCGATAATCGAAAACAACCAGTGGGCCATATCAGTGCCGAGGAACCGGCAGAGCGCCGCACAGACGCTGGCGCAGAAGGGCATTGCTGCAGGCATAAAGGTGCTGCAGGTCGACGGCAATGACGTCATTGCAGTCTACAAAGCGGTGAAGGACGCTATAGACAATTCAAAGGACGGACCGATGCTGATAGAGTGCGTGACCTACAGAATGAGCATGCACACGACCGCTGATGATCCGACAAGATACCGGAGCGATGATGAAGTCGAAGTTTGGAAGAAAAGAGATCCGATAATGAGAGTCAGGACCTATTTGAACGCCAAGAATCTCTGGAACGACAGCCTCGAGAGCCAGATGCAGAACGAGCAGAAGAAGGCGATAGACGATGCCGTCGAGAAGGCAGAGAAGTTCGTGCCGGATCCGAAGAGCATCTTTGAGCACGTTTACAGCTTCATGCCACAGACATTGAAGGAGGAGATGGACTATGCCGTCGAATCCAACTTCTTCATGGAGAAAAAGTGATGCTATGCAGGCAAACATGGTGAGCGCGATAAACAATGCCCTTGAGCTACTTATGAAAGAGAATGACAAGGTCGTGGTTTTCGGCGAAGACGTCGGAAAGGACGGAGGCGTCTTCAGGGTCACCGATGGATTGCAGGCCAAGTTCGGGCCCGACAGGGTCTTCGACACGCCCCTGGCGGAATCCGTGATAATGGGCTCTGCGATAGGCATGGCGATGTCTGGGCTTAGGCCAATACCGGAGATGCAGTTCGCGGGCTTCATGTTCCTCGCATTCAGCCAGCTCGTCAATCATGCAGCCAGGTTCAGGAGCAGGACAAGATCGAACCTCAAGGTGCCGTTGGTGGTGAGAACCCCGGTCAGCGGAGGCGTCAGGACACTTGAGCACCATTCCGAAAGCCCGGAGGCGTTCTATTCGCATGCCGGCGGCCTCATCGTAGTCGAGCCGTCCAATCCGTACGACGCGAAGGGCCTGATGATAAAGGCATCGCACCTGGACGACCCGGTGGTGTTTCTTGAGCCCACAAAGCTCTACAGGCTCTTCAAGCAGGAGATACCTGACGAGATGTATGAAGTACCGATCGGAAAGGCAGCCATGGCGAGCGAGGGCGAAGATCTTACAATCATAACTTATGGCACGATGGTGCAGGTCGTAAAGGATGTCGTAAGCAAGAGAAACCTGTCTGCAGATGTTGTTGATCTGCGAACGATAAACCCCATAGACGAGGAGACGATAATAAACAGCGCCAAGAAGACCGGACGGGTTGTGATAGTGCACGAGGCGCCCCTTAGTTTCGGAGCCGGAGCAGAGATAGCGGCAAGGATAGCCGAAAAGGCGATATTCGAGCTTGATGCACCAGTGATAAGGGTTGGATCAGATAGCCTGCCCTATCCATTCCCGGGTTACGAGAATTATTACATCCCTAATGAGCTCAAGATATCTAAGGCCATAGACCGGGTTTTGGAATGAAGGAGATAAAATTCGTAGATGTGGGAGAGGGCATAACCGAGGGCCACGTGAGGAAATGGCTGGTCAAGGACGGCGACATGGTAAAGGAGGACCAGCCGATAGCGCAAGTCGAGACTGACAAGGCCGTGGTGAACGTACCGTCTCCGATAGACGGCATAGTAAAGATAGCTGCGCAGGAGAACACGACAGTGCATGTAGGGGACATGGTCGCTTACATAGGCGAGGCTCAGGAGCTTGCATCGATACCGCAGAATGCGCAGCCGCAGACTGCAGCGGCAAAAACCTCCGCTGTGGCAGTGGCGCAGCAGCCAAAAACTCCGGCAACAAAAGAGATTATGGCGACGCCTTCGGTGAGGAAACTGGCGCACGACCTTAATGTTGATATATCGAAAGTCGCAGCCACAGGGCCTGACGGAAGGATTCTGGAAAACGACGTGAGGAATGCGGCCAACCAGGCGGTACCGACAAAGCTGGTACCGAAATTCTCCGAAGTCCTTGAGGAGCAGCACGACGACAAGATAGAGCGCATACCGCTGTCGCAGACGCGGAAGGCGATAGCGAGGAACATGGAGGCCTCTGCAACCATACCGAGAGCCGTGCACATGGATCTCTTGGATGCAACGGCCTTGGTCAACGTCGTGCAGAAAGAAAAGCCGGTCATACTGAGCACGCTGAACGTCAAGCTGACCTTCCTTCCGTTCATAATCAAGGCAGTGATAGAGGCATTGAAGGAGAACCCGAACTTCAACGCAAGCTACGACCACGAGAAGCTCGAGATAATACGGAAGAAGTATTACAACATCGGCCTTGCGGCAGAAGCGCCAGACGGGTTGAAGGTCGTGGTGATAAAAGACGCGGACACGAAGGGCGTGATAGACATCGCGAAGGAGATACAGATGCTCCACGAGAAGGTGACGAACATGACCGTCACCCTGGAAGAGATGCGCGACAGCTCCTTCACGATAACGAACGCCGGCAGCCTTGGGGGCGGTTTCCTCTCCGTTCCGATGATAAACTATCCCGAGGTGGCGATACTCGGCATAAACATGATTAGGGACATGCCAGTCGTAAAGGACGGGCAGGTAGTTGTCGGGAAAGTGCTTCCCTTCGAGATAGCGTTCGACCACAGGGTCGTCGACGGCGCCGAAGTGGTGAAGTTCGGCAACGCCATCATGAAGTACCTGCAGGATACTGCTTTCCTGGAATCTCTAGCTTAGAAGGTTGACAACATGGTGATGGGCTCTCTGCCGGAAGGTGTTGATCTTGCAGTGGTCGGCGGAGGCGTGGGCGGATACTGCGCAGCCATAAGGGCGGCAGAGCTCGGCATGGACGTCGCGCTAGTAGAGAAGGATAAGATGGGAGGCCACTGCCTCAACTACGCATGCATACCCTCAAAGGTTTTGATAAAGATATCGGACATATTCTACGAGGCACAGCATTCGCAGAAGTTCGGCATCGATGTCGGCTCGATATCTTTGGACGCCAAGCGCATGCTGGGATGGCGCATGGACGTTTCCAGGAAGTTGGAGAATGGCGTCGAATTCCTGTGCAAGTCCAACGGCGTTGAGGTGATAAAGGGCGCGGCTACCTTTCTGGATTCCGGCACATTGCAGCTCACGAACGGCACCTCGTTGAAATTCAAGAAGGCGATAATCGCTACTGGTTCGGAGCCGACCGTTCTGCCAGGCTTCGAATTCGGGGGCAACGTTATAGATTACAAGGACGCGCTGATGCTCGACCATGTCCCAAAGTCCATCGTGATCGTCGGAGCGGGCTACGTCGCGGTAGAGATAGGCACGCTTTATGCAAAGCTCGGCAGCAAGGTGAGCATCATAGCAAGGTCTGACGTGCTGCGCACATTCGACAGAGAGGCAGTTGACTTGATAAAGGCGAGGATGGTGGTGCTGGGCATTGATATTTACACCAGAGTGAA
>CAIOIN010000129.1 GCA_903858385.1 uncultured Microcaldota archaeon
TCCAAAACACCCTTCTCCTACCTGATGCCGATAGTCAGCTTCGCGATAGCGCCTTGCGCCCTGTACATACTCGAGCTATACAATGTCAACATAGTGAAGGCATTGGACGTGAAGAAGCAGGACATACGAATGAAGTTCGGCGAGGCCTTCGAAGACCTTCAATCCGAGAACTTCACGGGCAGCTTCTCAGACATAGGCAATTACGAGGCGACGAAGAAGGAATTGCACGACGCAGTCATAGCCCCGATAGAGGAGCGCGGCATAAGCAGGGCTTACAACGTCAGGCCCGCAAGGGGCCTTCTGCTCTTCGGCCCTCCAGGAACGGGCAAGACCATGTTGATGAGAGCGCTTGCCAACGACCTCAAGGCGGGCTTCTTCCTGGTCAAGGCTTCAAACCTCATATCCGCATTCCCGGGCGAGACCGAGCGAACCATAGCGAACATATTTGCGATAGCGAAGAAGAACGCGCCCGCGGTGCTGTTCTTCGACGAGATAGACGCGGTGGCGAAGAGCAGGGATCTAGAGGTGGACGAGACCCACCGACAGGCATTGTCGCAGCTGCTGGTCGAACTGGATGGATTCCAGAAGACGAGCAACGTGGTGGTTGTTGGGGCGACCAACGCACCACATCTTCTAGATTCGGCCATCATGCGCCCCGGCAGGTTCGACAAGCTGATATACATGCCGCTGCCTGACTTCAACGGCAGGAAAGCCATATTCAAGATATACCTCAGCAAGCTTCCCGTGTCAAAGAGCGTCGATCTCTCGGAGCTGTCCGAAAAGACGGAGAGGTTTTCCGGCGCCGACATAAAAGCGCTGACGGAGAACGTAGCGCAGATCATAGCCCAGGAGGCATCAAGCCAACACAAGGTACTCGAGATAACCCAGGAAGATCTGCTCGGTTCGATAAGGTCCACGAAGCCCTCAACCTCGCTAGCGCAGCTCGAGGAGTACAACAAGTTCAGGATAGACTTCGAGAGGCGCTCGCTGTCCGAAGGCAAGGTCGAGAAGTCCGCGCAGGTCGGCATCGACGACGTCATAGGCCTGGAAGACGCGAAGAAGGCGATAGTCGAAGCGATACAGATACCGCTCATGCACCCTGACCTGATAAAGAGGTACGACATAAAACCGATAAACGGCATGCTGCTCTTCGGCCCTCCGGGAACGGGCAAGACCATGCTCATGCGCGCAGTGAGCAACGAGATGAAGGGCGTGACCATACTGGAGCTCAAGGGATCCGACCTCATGAACGCCGGCAGGGACAACGCGATAGTGCTGGTGAAGAAGACCTTCGAACGAGCCATGGAGAACGTCCCCTCGATAATATTCGTCGACGAGATCGACACGCTCATACCCAAAAGGGAGGGAGCCACCGAAGCCGGCGCGCAGATAACCGGAGAGATGCTGGAGCAGATAGACGGGATAAAGAAGTCGACCGGCGTCGTACTCATAGCCGCCACGAACAGGCCCGAAGCTCTAGATTCTGCGATACTCAGGGCCGGCAGGTTCGACAAGATGATATTCGTCAGGCCGCCGAACGCGGAAGAAAGGACCTCGCTCTTCATGGTCTACCTCAAGAACGTGCCCATAGCCAAGGATATTGACTTCGAGAAGCTCGGAGAGGAATCGGACGGCTTCACCGGCGCCGACATAGCGAACGTCTGCAGGGAGGCAAAGACAAGGGCATTGGCGTCAAGCGTGAGGACTGGCGAGGAGATAAAGATCTCGCACAAAGACGTGGAATCGATACTGCAGAGCATAAGGCCTTCTGCTCCAAGCATCGTGGTAAGCGGCTATCTGGCCTTCCTTGCAAGGTACGGCCAGAGATAACCAGACCGTTATTTGTCCCTCTGTATCAAGAATTCGGTCAGCTGTTCAAGCCTGTCCTTCGCGGATGACTTCTTCAGTCTCTTCTCTATCCTGCCCCACGCCTCCTTCACTATCCTCTCCTGCAGATTTTCAGAATACTCCTTTGCCCTGTACTTCGTTATTATCGAGATGGCCTCGTTGATCAGCGATCTGTCACGCGTATGCATGCCCAATAGGGCAGTCAGCCTGCTCTTGTCCTTCTGGTCCGCATTGCGCAAAGTGTGTATGACCAGCATCGTTATCTTGCCCTCGGTTATGTCGTCTCCGACTCCCCCCTTGCTGCTCGCCACCTTGCTCTCGTAAAGATTGAGCACGTCATCCTGTAACTGGAAGGCCACGCCGATGGTCGCGCCGAACAATCCAAGATCCTCGGTCATTTTGTCGTCGGCTCCGCAGAGCGCGCCTGCCATCTGGCAGGCCATGCGCGCAAGAACCCCGGTCTTGTCGTAGACCATCTCGAGGTAGTTGTCCTCGGTTATCCTGCTTGGATCCACAAGCCCCCTGTGCCACGCTATATCGGTGCCCTGGCCTATCGTCACCCTCAGCATCTCTCTTGCATAAATGGAAAGCATCTTGTTCTTGACCTCGACGGAGAGCTTCTTGCTGTCCAGCAATGCAACGACCGGGAAGTAGAACAAGAAATCTCCGAGATTGACTCCGATATCAATGCCGTACTTCACATGCACGGAGGGCGAACCCCGTCGCGTCTCAGAGCTGTCCTCAATGTCGTCATGCACCAGAGTGGCGTTGTGCACCACTTCGGGTATGATCGAGAACTCCAGATACTCGTCAGGGCTCTTGCCAAGCGCCTCTATTATCAGCAGCATCAGCACCGGCCTCCACCTCTTTCCTCCGAGCTCCAGCAGGTAGGCTGCCGGCTTCAGCACGCTCTCGGTTATGGCCTCGTTGTTGTACTTGTAAAGCGCCTTGCCGAGCAGCGTCTCTATGTACTGGTCGGAAGACCTGACCTGAAGGTATTCCTTTATCTTAGTGTTTATGAACTCCGCTCTGGCCTTGAGGTAACTTTCAAAATCGTCATTTACCATAAAATCTCTATTAATAATCTTACACCAAGTCTTAAAGCCTATTTGCCTCCGTATCGATGCCCTGCATTCGCTTCTTTGCGGCGCCCCTTATGGCCGCGGCAACGGCATCAGAGATATCCACCATGTGCGCCCTGCCATAAGGCACGGTATTGGTCCCATAGATAGCGTTTATGCCCGCTTCTTTTATCCGGTCGTAGGCATTTGAGACCATGAGCAGATGCGCGGCAGCTGCGATCACGCTGCTCGCGCCGCCAGAATGCGCAAATTTCGCGGCCTGGGCTATGGTGCCCCCGGTGCTTATCATATCATCGACCACTATGACCTCTTTGCCTTTGAGATCCGCTTTCGGCTCTTTAAGTATGTCGACCTCGCCGGTCTGCTTGTCCCTCCTCTTTTCTATGTACGCATAATCGCACCCGAGCACCTCCGCAAAACGCCTTGCAAGATCCATCGCGCCTTCGTCCGGAGCCAGCACAAAAGGGTTCTCAACATCTTTTTTGACCTCTTCTGCCAGGGGCACAGCCGCGTCAACTACCGTGACACTGCCTTTGAAAGCGGAGAGCGACTCGAAGTTATGCGGTGCAACTGTGATAAGGCTGGTTACGCCGGCGAAGCTCAGCATCTCCAGCACCGCGTTTATGCTGACCGCGTTTCCCTTCCCTTCGAACAGCCTGTCCTGGCGCATGTACGCCAAGTACGGTATGATCGCGCCGATGCTACGCGCACCGTGCTTCTTCGCACAATCAGCGAGCAGGAGCAGCTCCACAAGGCGCTTGTCCTGCATCGGATAGGTCGATTGCACCAAGAGCAGGTCATTGCCCTTGACTGGACCCACTATGCCCACCTCCGATTCGCCGTCAGGAAACAGCGCATGCCTGCTCTCAACGAAGTCGCAGCCGAGCAAGGGTGCAACCGACCTCCCTATTCCATTGCCCGACGGGCCTTCAACAACCAGCATGATAAAACATCTGCAACAAAAGTTATATACCCTATTCGCCTAATCCTGTCTGTTGATTGCTTGGACGAACTCGACCTCAATCTCATAAGCAATAAGATCAGGACCATCCCCGATTATCCGAAGAAGGGCGTGATGTTCCGCGACATAACGACGCTGCTGAAGGACGGGCGCGCATTTTCGATGTGCATCGAAGAGATGGCAAAATGGGCTAAAGGCAAAGACGCGAAATACATAGTCGGCATAGAAGCCAGGGGGTTCATAATCGGCGCAGCGCTGGCGGTGAAGTTGGGCATCGGTTTTGTGCCGATCAGAAAGAAAGGCAAACTTCCGTACAAGACGGTCAGCAAGAGATACCAGTTGGAGTACGGCGAGGACGAGATAGAAATGCACAAGGATGCAATAGAGAGGGGCAGCGGGGTGATAATAATCGACGATCTCCTTGCGACGGGCGGCACGGCACGTGCAGTCACGGACCTTGTCGAGAGCGTCGGAGGCAAGATCTTGGGCATTGCCTTTCTGATAGAGTTGAAGGACCTCAAGGGCAGGGAGAAGTTGAAAGGATACGAGATACACTCTCTGCTGAACTACTGATTTTGCAATCACAGAGTGGGCCCGCGGAGAGTCGAACTCCGATCTCTAGCGTGTAAGGCTGGCATCTTAACCGTTGGACTACGGGCCCATGAATTATCTTGAATGCCTCTTGCAGAAGGCGTCAATCCTATCTATCGCACAGTCTAATATCTCTTTTGGGGGCAGTGCAACTATCCTGAAATGCGAGGGCAGA
>CAIOIN010000130.1 GCA_903858385.1 uncultured Microcaldota archaeon
CAGTACCACCAAACCAGAGCCCCTATAATTCCGCTCTTTGGGCTCATCCCCTCACCGCTGCCCAACAGCAGACATTTCTATTCGTAGATCAAGTACACCTGACCACAGCTGGCCAGACTATCGAAGCGGACTATGAATACAACCTGCTCACCGCACCTAGCCAGATTTCGCTAGTGGTGGCAAACGCCGTCCAGAATGGATTGTCGTTAGCGGCCACTATCGAGAAACAGATTGATATTTCCATGCAACCTCATGGATCGAGTGACCCCAACGTATGGGCTAGTGCTGGAGGCGAATGGCAGAGCATCAAAAACGCTCAAGGCTTTCCCAGTGTTTCCGGCATTCCCTTTGGCGGCACTGTGGGTATGGATTATCGGATGCCGTTTGGCCTTGTACTGGGAACAGCTTTTACGGCCGCTGGCCAGATAAATGCGGAGTTCTCCACTGGTGGCCATTTTAGTCAGGCAGCCGAGGCACCTAGCATATATGCCGCATACAAGGTCGGATCGTTGTGGAGCGACATAGTAGCGACCTATGACTTGTTTCAGGACCAGATTACGCGTAAAGTACCGCTTGGAACCTTCGTAGACGTGGACAACGCCAACACATCCGGAGATTCTATGTCGCTTGCATTACGCGGTGGTGGCGATTTCAAGCTGCTAGGAAAGATTACTACCGGTCCGGTGATAGGTGTGGTGATGCAACAGGTGTACCTCAATGGCTTCACCGAAACCGGAACCAGCGGCGTCACCGCATTACAGTTTGCCAATCAGACGCGGGATTCGTTCATCAGCCAGCTTGGCTGGCACATATTAGTGGATATGGGCAACTGGCAAGCATTTGAGGAAATGGAATGGAACCACGAGTATGCTGATAGGGACAACACGGTAACGACTACGCTTACATCGGTTGTAGCTCCGTCTTACACTATGGATGCTGCTCCGGTGGCCTCCGATTGGGCCACCGCATCGCTTGGCATTTCCTGCAAACTCAACTCACAGACGACGCTACGGGGCGCCTTTTCAACGGTGTTCCTAAATCCGCAGGTGGAAGGTTACGGTGGCGAGTTGGACCTGAGCGTTAGTTTCTAGGTAGTCTGATGAAAGTGTAGGATAGAAACCTGACCCCTATGATTATTTCCAAAAAGATGAAAGTGAACAAGATCATGTCAAAGGTAATTTCCAAAAACAAAGCGTGGTTGGTAATTATCATTTTTTGTCTTGTAGCCGCGTTAACAATAACCTCCGGTGTTTTTGCTTCGGATGATCGGGTCACTCCCACACCATCTAATAGCGGCGCCTTAATAGGTCTGACATTGGGTGGGCTTTTGGGTGGAGGTGGGGGTACTGCTATAGGGAGTCCTTTCGGTCATGCCGGTACCGGTGCTATTATAGGTACAGAAGCGGGTGCTCTTGGAGGAGCTATTATAGGAGCTCTTATAGGAGCTTATCAACAAGCAAGCCAGCATGGAAATAATACGGATCTCTCGCGGTCGTCCCAACCTTCGCGATGGACCATCTCTGAGGAAACGATCATCTTTGACCGTGTAGGCACCGACAAGTGGGCGCTTGTTGAGCGAGTACCGGGTGCCGTGCCTTTCGCCAAGATCCCGACCACGCCAGGTACCCAAGCTCTTAACAGTACCGATATTAATCATGGTTTTTCCGCTGGACTGAGGCTGGGCGCGGCTTACCATGCCGATCCCCAAAACGATATATTATTATCTTTTTTTCGCAGCGGCAACTGGGACTCCACCAAATCCGTTGGGCCGGATAATCCGTCGAATTGGCTGGTGATGAGAGCTCCCGGCGTTTTTTTTCAGACTCAGGATTTTTCATACCAGTCAATGACATGGGACTACTCCACGTATCTTTACAATGCGGAACTCAACGTGCAGCATAAAATATCCAACTGGATAACCATGCTCGTCGGATTCCGCTGGCTCCAACTTAGTGAAAACCTTCAAGGTACGATCCCGCCCGCGGATAGTTTTCAGCCTATATGGAAGAGTACCAACCCGCTTGACACTCTTTTCGATGTCGCGCAGATCGCGGGGGGAACCCCGGCCCCGCCATATCCACCCTTCTGGAATACAAGTACCACAAACAACCTCTATGGTTTTCAAATCGGTGCGGATGGGAAGTTATTCGAGCGTGGCCACTTTTCCATCAACGGACTTATAAAGGGCGGAGCGTATTTGAACCATGCATCAGAGTTAACCGGGGTCAGCCTAGCAAAGACTGTGTACGAATCGGGCGCTTCGGCCAATCACGCAGCCTTCGTTGGCGAAAGCGGCGTGCGGTGCAAATATCAAATTACCAGTGGAATTACACTGAAGCTCGGCTATGAGGTGCTCTGGCTCGCGGGTGTCGCTTTGGCGCCCGGACAGATACAGGAGACCACTACAGCAACTTCTCCGACTAATGTGTATACGAACAGGGTAAATTCCGGTTCCAACGTACTTTTTCACGGAGTTGCTGCAGGCTTGGAATTTTCATTTTAGAAAATTAGTGATCTATATGTGCAGAAAATACCGTATATCCCATTTCGCTCACAATCTCCCTGAATCTATTTATCCGTTCAGTCTTATCTTTTATAATAG
Organism: uncultured Microcaldota archaeon; assembly: GCA_903858385.1. GTDB lineage: Archaea > Micrarchaeota > Micrarchaeia > Micrarchaeales > Micrarchaeaceae > CAIOIN01. The sequence goes on from CAIOIN010000130.1 coordinate 2,603, forward strand.
CAATAGGTCTAAGCCTTCTTTCCGTGAAAAGTTATGCTCTGCGGGATCTTCAATTAAAAGCAGATAGTTTAGTATGCTTTCATCTAGGTCAAGAAGGCCTAATACCTGGCATACACGTGATCTGGTTACGCCGAACCGGCTTCCCACCTGAGCTTTTGATACCACCGAAGGCTCTATAGAAACCTGTAGATATCTAAACGCTTCTTCAAGAGGGGAAGGGTTCCGTGCTACTGGTCTAGCCTCCCGCATCATCTTCTTCGTTATTCTTAGATCAGCTTTGATATTATAAGGTGGGGTTCCTTCAGTTATAACGAGTTTTCGGCCTGAATATTGCATGAATATTGGTATTTTAATCTTAGCAGAGGCAATAATTATGCGCTCGATTTCTGGAACGGGGAGCCACTAAAACATAACCCTATGTGAGTAATACTTGCGTAGGGTTTTGTTTTAGAGTAAAATGAAATAAAATGGAGGACAAAAAATGAAACCACATAATTTCAGAATAATAGTTTTTGTATTAACAGGAGTATTATTCTTGACCGTTTCTTTTGTCTATGCTGAGACTGCTGAAGAATATTTCAATCGCGGATTTGCTTGTGATGAGCAAGGCAACACAACCCAAGCCATCTCTAACTATACTAAGTCCATTGAACTTAACCCTAACTTTGCAGGAGCTTATAGTAACCGCGGTAATGACTATAGTAGGAAAGGCGACTATGACAAAGCCCTTTCTGACTATAACAAGGCCATTGAACTTAATCCTAACCTTGCAGAGGCCTATTGCAGCCGCGGACTTACTTATGGCAATCAAGGTAACTTGCCTAAAGCCATCTCAGACCTTACCAAGGCCATTGAGCTCAATCCCAACCTTGCAGAGGCCTATTACAACCGTGGGCTAGCTTATAACAAACAAA
>CAIOIN010000131.1 GCA_903858385.1 uncultured Microcaldota archaeon
CCTCTACTTCCAGGAAAAATACGGGATGCCGGTGTACATACCGCTCTCCGATGATGAAAGCTATGTTTCTGGCAAGGTGGAGAAAAGGAGCGAGGCGCTCGTGAACGCGATAAAACTGATAAAGGGGCTTATCGCTTATGGATTCGACCCGAAGAACACGAAGGTGATACTCGATTTCAACTATCCGGAGATATTCAACATCGCGATAGATCTCTCGAAGAAGCTGACGCTCAGCAAGGTCAAGGGGGTGTACGGATATTCGGACAGCACCAATATCGGATTGAATTTCTATCCCGCCATACAGGCAGCGCACGTGCTGCTGCCCGAGATAAAGTACAACATAAAGAACACGCTGGTGCCGATAGGTCCTGACGAGGATGCGCACCTGATGATAGGCAGGGACATCGCGGACAGCATGGGCTACGTAAAGCCGGCGGTGATACACGCGAAGTTCATGCCGGACACCAACTTTGACAAGATGTCGAAGTCAAGGCCCGATGGCGTCATATACCTCACGGATGACGAGAAGAGCGTCAAGAAGAAGATACAGAGCGCATTCAGCGGCGGCAGGGCGACGCTTGAGGAGCACCGCAGGCTTGGAGGTGAGCCGGAATCCGACGTGGCGATGGTGTACCTGACAAGCTACTTCCTGAGGAAGGAGGAGGGCGACAAGATAAAGCTCGCTTACAAGGCCGGGGAGCTGCTGAGCGGTGAGGTGAAGAAGATGCTGCTTGACCAGCTGATCCCTTTCATGCAAGAGTTCAACAAGAGGCTGGCACAGGTTGACGAGAGCGCTTTCACCGGTATTCTGATGCACAAGGAGACCGACCCGGTCGATGCACGACTAATAGAGCTGTTCAGGAAGTCGCAATGAATTTTAGCAAAGAATTGATCTGAAGAAGTGAAAAAAATGCCGGAGATTAACAACAATGCAGGAGCACAGAAGGCTCAGTCTAGCCAAGGCGTGCCCAGCATTGGCTGCACCATCCGCAGGGATTCTGTAACCTCCACCCTTCGCATAACCGAATACATAGAAGGAGATTTGATCCTGAAGGGATATACGGTTTTTGAAAACAGCTTGGTGGTTAAGGGGAATGTCAGATGCGAGAAAGGACCGCACAACCTGGTCGTGAACGGGGACCTGCGCGCGAACAAGATAAGAGTCCTCGACCTGGTGGCGAGGACCGTAGTTGCCGAAACGATAAACACGAGAAGGGCGCATGCGCAGGAGATATACACGAAGGACATGTTCGCGACAGGCGATGTCTGGGTCCTGGGCCTGCACGCGCAAACGGCGCGAATGAGGGACGTGCGCGCAAACAAGGTAGAGGCCGAGAAGCTGCAGACCAGGAGCATAAGGTGCCCCAGCATAGTCTGCCCAGTGGTGGCTAAGCTGCCGGAAACAAAGACACACAGGAGGTAAACACCGATGAGAAACTTACACAATACGCATAAATATATGGGTAATTATTATTCATGCAGGATATTGCATTATATTATTTGCTAATATCATGTGGTGAAGGGATGGTGGGGGTTAAGCTTTTCGCGGGATTAGACACGCCGATAATAGGCGCGCTCCACCTCACTCCGCTCCTTGGTTATCCGGGATTCAGCGGACTTGATTCTATACTTGACACCGCATTGGAAGATCTACGCGCTTTTGAAGCCGGCGGGGTTGACGGCATAATAATAGAGAACAATTATGATCTTCCGCACAAAGTGTCGGTTAATCCGGAGACCATCGCGGCGATGACTTCCATAGGATCCGATATAATAAAAAGGACAAAACTGCACGTTGGCATCAGTGTGCTCTGGAATGACTACAAAGCTGCCCTTTCAATCGCTAAGGTGATAGGTGCAGAATTTGTCAGAGTGCCCGTATTTGTGGATAGCGTAGAAACCGACTTCGGAATCATACACGCCGAGCCGAAAAACGTGATTGATTACAGGAGGAGCATAGATGCCGAAAACGTGAGGATACTTGCAGACATACAGGTAAAGCATGCAAAGATGTTGAAGGAAAGGCCGATATCCGATTCTGCAAAGGAAGCGCAGAGGATGGGTGCCGATGCGGTGATAGTGACCGGTAAATGGACCGGGGATGCCCCGAAGGTTGAGAGGCTGATCGAGGTGAAAGGCAGCACCAAGCTCCCAGTAGTCATAGGCAGCGGCTTGGACTGCACTAACGCGGCGGAGTTACTGAAATACGCAGATTCCGCCATAGTGAGCACCTCGCTCAAAGAAGGTTCTGCAGTGGATGGGGAAAGGAACGTCAAGCCCTATGGCGTAAGGATGGACAAGACAAAGATCAAGAAGCTGATGGCAGTAGTGTCTGGATTACGGAAGGCGCATAAAAGCGCGCAAGCCTGCGAAGCGGGCCAGAGGGTAGAATAAGGAGTTTGATGATGGGTGATCGAATAAACAAATTCAACACACCGCAATATCGAACGGACGAGATCCCGGGTATACTCCAAAAATCCGGGATAGAGATGGGAGATGGGCAGACGAGCAGGTTTGCAAACGAAGTTGTGAAGAAGTATGGCAGGTTGAATAAGCCTTTGCCATTCGATCTGGCTTACGCCGCCGGAATCTTCGCTATTTTCCCCTACTACCAATCGCTCTACAATGATGCGTCGCTGAAAATCGCTTTTGGGAGCTCGGAAAAATCGCAGGAGAGGGTATGCATACAATCGGTGGTCCTGCTGTCATCGATTTACAGTAAAGAGACCAACAACAAAGAGGGTGCGGATGCGCAGCTTGCCGGGATCTCTGCGGCAATCTTTGATTACGATATCCAAAACGCGAGAGACGGCTCGGGTTTCCTGAATCCCGAAACTTTGAACATATGTGATAACTGCGGCACCGGGGGCGATACGCTCAACACCTTCCACATCAGTTCTTCTGCAGCTCTTATAGCCGCGGCTGCGGGTGCAGTCATCGCGAAGCACGGATCTCCCGGAAACGCGAGAAGGTCGGGAAGCTCTGACTTTGTCAAGTCCTTGGGCATGCCCGTGGGCGACGACATAAGTCCCAAGAATTTGGAGAAGCTCATCGACATTGCGCATTTTGGCTACATAGAGGCTGCAGACCCAAGATACAAGGCCATACATCTACAGACGCAGGTGATTGTCGGTATGTCGCACATGAACGACATAATAGGGCCCATAACCAACCCGATAAATCCGGACAAGCTTACCGTGAAGGTGCTCGGTACGAACCAGGTTATCAGCCCGCAGGTGGTTGCCGGCGCGTATAAAATATTGAACGAAAGGGGGATAACAAAACTTAATTTTGGTTTGTTCGTGAAGGGATTGTCCGATGAACGGAAGCCGGATGATACGATGGACGAGATCTCTATACTTCCCGGGGGTACCGACGCCGTCTTTATGGCAAACGGGAAAACTGAGAACATCAGGATAACTTACGCTAATTTCGGTTTCAAGCATCCCGCAAAAATCGAGAATATTTCGCCATCCAGTACAAAAAGCGATGACAGGATTGGTTATTCATTGGATGTCATGAACGGCAAGGGGACAGAAGATGCCACCAATCTGGTTCTGGCCAATGCGGCAGCGCTGATTGCGCTCAACAGAGGCAGAACAGACCTGAGTGATCTTCGTGCCGAAGTGGATGAGGCAAGGGAGATATTGGAGAACAAGAAGTGGGCGAAGGTTGTTGAGAATGTCAGGGAAACTGCAGAGATGCTCAGAAGAGAGTAACTGGGCTGATATCGAAGGGATGCGAGAGAAGCCCAATACTTATTTCTATGAACAGGATAGGTGGCTTGCCCTGATCACGCGGTCTTCTTTTCTTCCGAGAACAGATTAATCTTGTCGGCTATCGCCGCAAGATCGACATCCTCGTTTGTCAGGATCACTTCTTCCAGATCTTTCATCGTGACGCCGTAATACCTTTTCTGGAAGTCCTCTATGCGTTTGGTCACGTGCTCGAGCAGCATGTTCTTCAGCTCTCCGCTTAGCAGCCTGCCTTTTTTATAATCTTCATAGAGCAGCTTTGATTCTTCAGGTTTCAAGAAGTAGCTCTTC
>CAIOIN010000132.1 GCA_903858385.1 uncultured Microcaldota archaeon
CTCAACCGTTGCCTGGGTTGAATTAGGCAATCGCAGTCCTATGGCCCACAGGGCGCTTAGATAGTCCTGGGCTTGTATTGCGCCAAGCAAGGACACCACCTCCTCTGGCTTTTTTGAATTAGGATGAGAGATATGCTGGTTAACCAACCGGTAGTCTGCGATATCCTGTTGTCTCATTTATGTTCGGACCCTGAAAATCTACCGAAATCGACGAATTTGAATTTATGGACTCGGCGGGGATCGCACCCGCGACCTTTCCGTTGCGAACGGAACGCTCTACTACTGAGCCACGAGCCCGTGCTTGATTATAAAAGCAGCGAACTTTAAATAATATACCTGTATAGATAAATAACGTTTACGTTGTGATGCTGATGAGCGAAGAGAGCCGTATCCTGCCGAAAAACAAGAAAGCGAGGCTCGAAGGCGTTGTAAAGGCTGTCCTCGAAGAGGTCAAGCCGACCAAAGCAGAGCTGGAGCAGACGAAGCACGCGATCAACCTGATAATGGAAAGGCTGAAGCTGGTGACGCCAAAAAACGTCGAGATAATACTCGCAGGTTCGGTTGCGCGGGGCACGCAGGTGCGCGGCAACTTCGATATCGACATATTCCTATTGTTCCCGCGCAGCTTGGACGAGAAAGCCATGGAGAAGAAAGGTCTGGAGATAGCAAAGAGAGTGATAAAGAACAAGGACGAATCATATTCGATAAAGTACGCCGAGCATCCTTACACCAAACTGACGTTCGGCAAGCTTGGCGTCGATGTCGAGATAGTGCCTGCCTACAAGATAACCGACATAAAAGACAAGGGCACTTCGGTGGACCGGACTCCGCTGCACAACGAGTTCATCTCCTCAAAGCTATCCGAGCGCCAGAGGGACGACGTGCGCGTGCTGAAGACCTTCCTCAATTCGCATGGGATCTACGGCGCCGAGGCAAGGATAGAAGGATTCTCTGGCTACCTCTGCGAGCTTTTGATAAGCCATTTCGGCTCGTTCGCCAGCTTCGTCTGCGCCGCTGCGGACGTGAAGCTGCCGATGGCCATAGACGCGCTCAACAAGAAGGAATACGCGAGCAATTCCAAAGAAGCGAAGGAGCTCGCTGGCAAGTTCAACCGCCCATTGATAGTGCTTGACCCGACCGACCCAAACAGGAATGTCGCAGCAAACGTCTCGGACGAGTCGCTCTCAAGGCTGGCGATAGCCTCAAGGGCCCTCATCAAAGCGCCCAGCAAGCGCACTTTCTACAGGACCGGCTATTCCGACGTCCTATCCAAGGACAAGATTGCGAAGATAAGGTCGAATCTCGGATTGGACCTGCATCTGATAAGCTTCAAGCTGCCCGACATGGCAGAAGACATAACCTGGCAGCAGCTCAAGAGGCTCAATCTGAGGCTTGCTGATCTGTTGAAGGCCAACCGGTTCGAGCCGATGCTCGCGTTGCAGAGCATAGACGGCACCGACGGAATCATCGCCTTCTTCATCAACCCCGGGGTTTTCAAATCGAGAATTGTCAAAGGACCGAGCGTGATCATGGGCTCAGCGTATGACAAATTCGTGAAGTCGCACGGCAAAGCCAGCCTGCTGTCATTGGACAAGGAGCGGGTCTATTCCCTAGAGCCTGCAAAATACAAGACGCCGCACGAGCTTCTGCGCAGCGTCATATCAAACCCGAAGGACATGATGCCCTCATACATAGAGAGCAGGACGGCGAAGGTCTATCTTAACGACATCCCGGAGCAATACGCCAAGATGCTCTACAGGGCGTACGTCGAGAAGAGCGCCACGTCATAACCCGAACCTATTCCCCGCCTCTATCAGCTTGAGCAGCTCGTCCATCTTCTCTATGGCCTTCTTGGCTGGCTCTCTGGCGTCAACATGCTTCGAGAGGTTTAAAATATAAGCCATGACCTTGCCCCTGTCGGCTGCCGTCTCGGCTTCATAGGTGCCTGCGCACCTCTCCCTTGAGACTATACCACAATAATCAGTCGCTTCGGCCACGAGATTCTCCCTGATCTTGCCTTCCGGATAATCCCTCTTTTCAAACCTCCTGATCAGCGTTTTGAGCTTCGCCCTTAACACGATGGTCACGTCCTGGCGCAGATCGAGGTCCGGGACCAGGTGGCCCACGACCAGCACCACCGACGCATCCGCTTTTTTTATCTCGGCTTTTAATGCGCGATTGAGCCTTGCGATATCCACTATCTTGGAGCCGAACTGGTCCTTGCCGGAATAGAGCGCGTTCCTTTCGACCACGCCGTTTATCTCTATGATTCTGCAGCTATCGAGCCTATTTGAGAAGCGCTTCGCGAAAGTGCTCTTGCCAGTACCTGGGGTGCCGGTTATTGCCACGACGAGTTTTCTCAAGGTAACTACAACCCCTTTATGAAGTTAGAAGCCGATAGCAACAGCCCGTCGAGCTCCGCTCTGCTTGCCTCAAGCAATAGGATCGGGTTGTCCGGCACGAAAACACTGAGCGCATAATCATGGTTGCCACTAAAGAGCCAGCTTCCGAAGCTGTACTCCTTGTACGCAGTGCTGAAATCAGCTATGAACATCGAAGATGCCACTAGCTTCTCAATAAGCGCAGTCACGCTGCCGTCGATTGTGTTTATGTATATCCTTTTTTCTCTGGTAGGATCCCTATCCATCGCTGCCGGCTTTATGATTGGCACATTATTCTGCTTTGCATTCATCGTCATGCTCCTGTTCAACTGGCCTGTAATCGAATCGGCCTTCGCCGCCTCGTCGTTCAGCGCCTTCTGTTCCTCTACCATCGTGCCTGCCTTATCGTCCAGGTACTTGTCCACGTCCTCCTTCACGTTCTCTATGGTTATCTGCACATTCTGCTGTGCGGCATACTTTGTAGGATCAGTGAGCAGAGACCTCAGGGAGAACTTGTACTTGCTCCCTATCTGTTTGTCTATCTCCGTTATCAGTATGTCAGTATAATCGCTCCACAAATCAGCCATCAACACACCAATATTAATTTTTACATCAAGTATAAATCAGTATGTGATTTGATGGTCGAGAGCGGCGATGACAATACGAGGCACAGGATAGAGAAGGACATTGAGGAATTTCATGAAAGCGTCAAGGCTGTCAAGAGCCTGCCATCCTACGAGCGCGTCATAGAGCTGGCAAAAATGTATGCCAGCGACGCGAAGAGCTACTTGGATAAGGGCGATCTCTATACCTCATTTTCCTGCATAAGCTACGCCCACGGCCTATTGGATGCCATCAAGGAGCTGGAAAGGGTGAAATGAGTGTACACCGAGGGCAAGGCAAGGATAAAGTACACTACGGACGCGTTCCTCAACCCCGACGGGACACTGTCAAGAGACTTCAGTGTGGCGTTCATAAACGCCGTCCTGCCCGGAAAATCGAAGGCATTGGATTCGACCGCAGCCACCGGTATACGAGGCATACGTTACTACCAAGAAACAAAGGCTATGGACGAGACATTCCTCGACATAAACGAGAAGGCATTCGATTCACTGAAGAAGAACATCAAATTCAACAAGATCAAGGCAAAGGCCTACAACACGAGCATACAGGAGTTCGCCAACACCACCAAAGACAGGTTTGACCTGATCGACCTTGACCCATTCGGCGGGATAACCCCTTACATCTACGATCTTCTGAAAGTGGCGAAGAGCGGCACATACCTGCTGGCAACGGGTACGGACACCGCGGTCCTCTGCGGAGCGGAGCGCAAGGCATGCATAAGGCTCTACGATTCTGTGCCGATGCACAACGAGCTCTGCCACGAAGTCGGCGTGCGGATAATGATCGGTTACATAGCCAGGACTGCTGCGCAGTTCAACATGGGCATAGACGTGCTCATGTCCCTTTCATACCTGCACTACATGCGCGTCTTCATCAGGCTGAACTCCGGCTTCAAGAGTGCAGAGAGCTCCGTGGGCAAGATAGGCTATGCCTACCACTGTACCAAATGCGGCAATGCCTATTGCAAAGCCGGCCAGCTGCCTGAGAGTGCATGCCCTTCATGCTCAAACCGGCACGACATATCAGGGAAGCTCTGGGTCGGCAACCTCCATGACAAAGAAACAGTCGGCAAGGTCAGCAAATACCTGTCGAAGCACAAAGCGCCCAAAAACGAGCTGAAATTAATAACAACGATAGGCGAGGAGCTCGACATACCCCTCTATTATTCGGTGCCGAAGCTGACCATGAAGCTCGGCATAGGTTCGGTGAGCCCGGATCTGGCAATGGAGATGCTGAAGGAGAAGGGCTTCAAGGTATCCAAAACGCACATGCGCGACTCGTGCTTAAAGACCAATGCTATGGTCGAAGAAGTTGAGGGAGTAATAATGAGATTATGGGACCAAAGATAAACCCTTTTTCTCCCAACATAGCCCCATAATAACGTTCGCTTACTTCCGCTTCTCCCGCCCTACTCGAAAGGGCTAAATATTACCAAAATCGGAATATTAGTGTTAAGGTGGGGTGGGCGTTCTGAAGTCAGTACGCCTGGGTGGGTTAATGGAAAATGAAATACAGGGGGTGGACTGTAACCGATGCAAAACGCAGGAGCGCGAGCAACGCACCGCAGAGAATCTCTGCTATGCGTGCAAAAGGACCTTGGCCGGCAGCGACATCAAGTTCGTGATGCCATCAAGGGTGCTTGGCGCTATGGAATCGCCGCTGCAGAAGAGGCTGATGTGCACGCAATGCTACCAGCGATACGCAAGAAGGAGCAGGAGCAGTGCGAGAGCCTTTGTGCGCATGAGTGCGCGAAAGCTGGGCGCAGTGCGGAATGGCTTCCTCATAAAGAGCGTGCAATTCTAGCGCAATGCAATCAGGGGCAAGTAGGACTAGCTACCGCAACTTCCTAGTAATCCCTAAATCAGTAAGCTAAAGCGCGCTTCGGCAAAAGAATTACTTCCTTGCCCTTACCGATATCATGTGGTACTCGTTCTCATAGCCGAGTGCGGTCTTGAAGACCTGCGGCTCCATCGCTATGGTGCTGTCCGAGTACGGGTCGTTTATGTAGAAAGTGTCCTTGTCATAGCCCTTCACGACCACCCAGTGCGGCGAAGGTTCCAGGTAAGGATTCAGCATGCTTGCATTTACAAGTACAATCGGTATGTTGTTGGAGTTGATCTGCTTCTTTATCATGTTTATGGTCGTTACCGCATTCGTCTCCTTTATCTTCATCGCCTTGGACTTCTCCCTTATCTCCCTGAACGAAGACGAAAGCGTCTCAAGATTTATGCCCTCGTATACAGCGAGCTTCTTCTCGTAGCCCTCGTCCTTGGCGTTGCTTATTATCTGGGTCTTTGCGCCTCTCTTCGCAAGCGCGTAGGCCAATCCGTACCTAGAGCCGTGCCATACGCTGCCGTTGACAGCTTCCTGCCATATCGAGAATTCTGTCTCCTTCTTCATCTGCATGCCCTTATTCAGGTACTTAAGGGCCATCATCGCACATGCAGCAGAACTTGTGAATTCCTCCGTCTGAGCGTAATTAGGCATATCAAATATCTTTGATTCTCTGAATTTTGGTTTGCTTTTGTTGTTCTTCGCCGTCATGTGATCACCTCTGTTTTTATCATTACTGTGCAGGGAGGGAGATTTGTTCGTTGTTTTGAACTCCCGTAGGCCTAAGCCAACAGATTTTGAGTCTGTCGCGTTTGACCAAGCTCCGCCATCCCTGCATACCTCTACTTTCTACATGCATTTTAATAAATACGTGAGCATTGTCGGGTCGTCCACCGCATTTACATCAGTACATAGGCGTCCGAGATATATATACCTTCTTGAGAGAATTCCGATAGGTTTAAAAACCTTTCTACGGGGTACGCCTTTTCACGTACCTACATCTTGCTTACTTTCCTTACCAATGGATCGAACTTCTTGAAGAATGAGTTCCAAGAATACTCGGCTATGACCCTGCTCCGGCCTGCTTTGCCCATGCTCTCCGCTATCGCTTGATGTTCGGCTATGAACTGCATCTTTTTGGCCATCTCATCAACGGAATTGACTAGGAACCCGGTCTTGTTATCAAGTATCGTCTCCTTCGGTCCGCCCTCGTTGACCGATATGACCGGCTTGGAGCTGGCCATGCCCTCAAGGGGCGCTATGCCGAAATCCTCGTTGATCGCGCTGAAAAGCACGGCCGTGGAGCCGGAATAAAGTTTGACAAGCTCTTCATCACTCGGGTTCTTCCTGAACACCACGTTCTTTACGCGCATCGCCCTCAGTTTCTCGTAATACTTCTCGAAGTCGGCGTACCTCTTCGACACCGAGCCCGCTATCACCAGCTTGTAATCGCCTTTTGTTGTCTTGGTGAATTTTTCGAAGGCGGCAATGACGTACTCCTGCCTCTTCTGCGGCGCTATCCTCGAAGGATAAAGGAAATATCTTTCGTCTCCGCCGTTCGCGAATCTCTCATAATCGACACCCGGGTTTATGACCTCTCCGCCCCTGGACAGATATTTCATCAGTCTTTCGTCGGTGTTTTTGCTGTTTGTGGCTATTGCCTCTATCTTCTTCACTATCCTTTTTTCTTCGATCTCGTAAGCCTTGGAGAAAACACCGTACAATAGCGCTTCTGCCGTGGATTTTTCCCTTGTCTTCGTGGACCTTAAGTCATACACCTCTCTGGGTGGGGTATGGCAGTACCACAAAACCCTCTTGTTATGGTTCCGTATCCACTCGCTCGGAGAGGCATGCGCGTTTATCACGTCGTAATCCTCCTTTATCTTCGTGTTGTAGAAGCCGAACGCGTAGTAGACTGCATTGGAGATGCGCCCTGGCAGCACCGCATTGATCTTGGTTTTCTTGCCGATGACATCGATGTCCAATTTTTCAAACTCCTCGAAAGTCGAATCCTTGTCATAGCCCAACGTGTATATCTTCGCGTCATAATGCTGGGCTATTCTCAATATCACGCGCTCCGCTCCGCCTCTTTCGTTGAGGTTGTGTTGCGCTATTATCATCTTCATTCCATCGACCAGGATAATCTTTGCAGGTCTTGCGGCTTATCCGATTATTTCTGCGGCGCTTCCAGCATCTTCAATATCTCTTCCCTCTCTGCACTGAACCTCTTGCGTATGGGCGCCATTATGTCTATCAGCGCTCCGGCTGCGGCATTCTTCAAATCCATTGGATGCAGCTTTTTGGCTTCGAAATCCCTGGCAAGCTCGACGTAGCCTGTGTATTCGGTGTCTCCGCCGTACTCCTTCTTCCTCTCCACCATAAGTTTTCCCATCGTAGGCAGTATCATGTGCTTGCACAAAAACATGACTGGATTGCCTTCTATTATGCCCACCGGGCACCATGCATTTTTCATTGCCGCCTTCACCTCGTCTTCCGTCGCGAGTATCGATATGAAAGAACCGGGCCTCGACTTGCTCATTTTGTTTGCCGCCACCTGCTCCTCTTTGGACATTTCATCAGTGATCTTCGGGGGTTCAAGCAATGACGGAACCAAATAATGATGCAGGGGCACGATGGTCTTCATCTTCATCTCCTTGAACGTCTCCTTGGCGAAGACATGGACTTTCCTCTGGTCCATGCCTGCGTGCGGTAAATCTGCATCTAGGGCCCATATGTCTGCGGTCTGCATTATCGGGTATATGTACTGCGAGATGTGCAGCGCATCCTTCTCGCTCCTGCCCTCTATGACAAGCATTCGTGTAGCTCTCGCCACCGTGGCACGCCTGGCTATCTGAATCATCAGCTTCCAGTATTCGTCATTGCCCTTGTAAAGGTCCGAACCAAGGACCACCTTCGTGTTCGGGCAGAATGTGTTGAATACCTTTCTGTAGAATTCAGAGACCTTCTTTATCTTTTCCCAGTCCCCGCCGAGCTTGTTGTTCGCCATCGTGTGCCAATCGGCGAGAAGTACTTGCGTCTCTATTCCGGCTTTGTTGAAATCGTTTATCTTCTTGCCGCCCATGAGCAGGTGGCCTATGTGCAGCATGCCGCTTATCTCGAGGCCTATGTAGTGCTTCGGCCTGGAGTTCGTCTCCAGCACGTTTCGCAGCTCTTCATCCGTTATGACCTCCTCCAACGGCTCAGACTTTATCAGGTCGAGCTTCGTCTCGATGTCCATGCTATTCCCTAGGTTATTAACCTCGCACCGCAACAATTTAAACCTAACCTACGGCACCGTCTCGTAGCATGAGGTTAAATAGCGCTTAAGCCCGCGTGGGCGAAAGCGGTGCCTAAACAACAAAGCCTCATCAGCGC
>CAIOIN010000133.1 GCA_903858385.1 uncultured Microcaldota archaeon
CCTCGACCTATCGCTTACGAGACGATCGCTCTACCACTGAGCTACCGAGGCGCTTTGTAGATAGATATTAGTGAAAGGTTTTTAAATACGCGACGCAATATATCTGAAGTGGGAGACATGGATGATACGGGAATAAATTCGTCAAATGACCAGAGCATGTCTATGCCACCGGCAGGACCGGCACCTGAATCGGTCCAACCAACGCCGCAACAGGCACAACCCGTGGAACCGGCACAATCCGCGCCTGCAGAGCCGATGCCTTCTCGGCCTGAAATGACGTACCCGTTCAAGGCGTCCGGAAGCGGGAACAGCAAAAGGTTCTTGATCATAGGCGCCATCATAATCATACTCATAGCTGCCGGGCTTTACATCTACGGCTCCGGCACGCCGACGAACCCGCACACCACCACGACGGTCTCGGCCGGCCCTGGAGTCCTGATGGGCTGCACCGACATAAAGGCGCCGGGCAACTACCTGATTGATGCAAACATAAGGACTTCCATACAGGCAGGCGCATGCATGAACGTAACCGCCAGCAATGTGCACATCATGTGCAGCGAAGGCGTGATAACCGGCTCCGGGCCGTACTCTGGAGTGCCGCCGTTCACCTACGGCATAGCGGTCCGCGGTGCGAGCAACGTCTCGATAATCGGCTGCATCATCAGGAACTTCTCGTATGGCATATACTCCGATTCCTCTTCGGATCTGACGATACATGACAACAACATGACGACCAATTATCTGTCAAACATCTACCTCAACGGCACACGCAACAGCAGCGTCTACTCCAATCTCATGACCGGTTCCGCAAGCACCGAAGGGTCTCTGTTCCTGAGCGGCAATTCGACGGGCAACAGGGTGTACAACAACACCATACTCAGGAACCAGTACTACGGGGTGAACGTCAATTCTACTGGCAATACCTTCCTGAACAACTACGTCAACGGCTCCACTACGTCATTCTACTGTAGCATAGGCAACGGCTTCATGGGCAGCAACATCGGTGCGGGGAACATGTGCTTCAACAGCACCGGCTGCAGCTTCATGCGCTGCAGGGGCACGAACATACCCGTTGATCTGTCTCAGCTGAAGCTCGGCAGCAGCATAGGCAGCTGCGGCGCCATAACCCTGCCCGGCCACTACGCTCTGACGGGCAGCATCAACATGGGCTCGCTCGTGAACATCTCCGCAGATATCCGGTACAACCTCCAGTGCATAAACATAACCTCGAGCGACGTCTCGCTAGACTGCAGGAATTTCAGCATCTACAACTCCACGGCCGGCATAGCGGCGTACAATGAAAGCAATGTCTCGATAAGCAACTGCAACATCAGAAATTCCAATTCGGGCATAAAACTGGCGGGCACCAAATCATCAACCGTCAGCAACGCCACGATGCGCAACGACGTCACCGGCCTGATGCTCACGAATTCATCCGGAGACATGCTATCGAACGTAAAGGCGTATTCTGGAACGTACGGCACCTACCTGCTCAGCTCTTCTTCCGACACCTTCCAGGGCTTCAACTTCTCCAACAATCTTTACGGCATTTACATAGACCATTCAATCGGCGAGACCTTCAGCAACGGCGCTGCCGTCAACAACCTCCAGGACGACGTGTACGCGACGCCTGATTCCGCCAACACCGGCTACAGCCTCATGCTGTCAAGCAGCTGCGGGCTGACGAACGCGAACTGGGCAAGCTGCAGCCAGCATTCCGTGGCGAACCTGTCGAACTATCCGCTGACTAGGTGCACGACCATCTCAAGGCCAGGGAACTACACGCTCACCTCGAACATCGTCAACGCGCCTTCCGGATGCGTAAACATAACCGCGAGCAGCGTGTCGCTCAACTGCATGTCACACTCCATCATCGCCGACGCTCCAAACTTCGCAGCCGGGTTCTATGTCGCCAATGAGAAGAACGTGAGCATAAACAACTGCTACACGCTCAACTTCAGGACAGGGGTCGAGGCCCGCGATTCATCCAACGTGCGCGTAACCGGCTCCAGCCTGATCAGCG
>CAIOIN010000134.1 GCA_903858385.1 uncultured Microcaldota archaeon
CTCTCTCGCTCGCTCTTCCCGCAACGCTTTGACCTCTTCTTGCAGGGCAGTAAGCGGCTTAAGCTTCTCGTCGATAGGATCCGGCGGGTCGGGCATCTTGTCTCCGCGCAAAACTGCCTCTTGAATGTCCGTCAGTGACAACCCATTTTGTTGCAACCAAGCCAATGTCTGCTTCTTGGGGTCCAGTGCTGCCTTAGGCGGTGCCGCAGCGGCTTCTCTTTCCTTAGCCGCCAATGCCTCTTCCCGTTGCTTAATAGCCATCTCACGTTGCCGTACTTCCTTCTCTTTCTGGGCGGCAATCGCTAGACGCTTCGCCATGCTGTCAGGCTTCGCTTCTGCTGGCTTAGCAGGCTCAGAGGTAGCTTTCTCCTCTGCAGGTGCTTCCGTTGCAACGGGAGCCTCAGGCGCCTTTGCAGCAGCCTCATTTTCAGCTCCGGTCTTACCATTGTCTACCGGGTTCTCAATCCCATTTGCAGACACTGCTGAAATATTACCCGCAGGTGGTGCACCTTCAGTCGCCGGAGCAGCCGGCATCGGTGCAGTTGATGATGTGGACGTAGCCGCGTTGTAAATGTCCATAATATCAGCCATTTTCTATCTCCTATTGTCCTTGTGGTCCTTGTGGGGCAGGTGCCGGTGCACCTTGAGGTTGTCCAGGCTGAGTCATCGGTTGTCCTGGAGGCTGTCCGCCCGCAATGTTTCCTGCTTGCGTACCCGCTTGGGCGCCTGTCTGCATCGCCTGTGCTTCTGCCGCCTGCTTGTCCATCATCGCCTTGGCAGCAGCCATCCATTGTCGCAGCATCTCTAGCTTCGCCTCGCCCACATTCTCGCTTCGGGCCTTGAGATAGTAGTTTTGGAAGGTTTTGATACCCAGTGCCAGATTCTGATAGGGTTCCGGCGGGTTATACTTGCTCTCTTCCAAGATCTCGCCAATAGTAAACAGGATGTCATTGAGCGGAGCATTGCGGACATCCAAAGCTTCCTGCACATCGGGGAAGTCTAGCAGACCGAGGCCTACGTCTTGGTCAATAAGGCCACCTTGCATGAGTTCCGTCACGTACTGGATACGTCCTGCGGGGTCGTGTGGCAGCATTGCAGTCGGGAAGAGTTGCAGGACGACTTGGTTGTCCTCAATTTCTACATCTTTCCACTTGATAGTATCGACAAATTTCTTACTTTCCGCTTTAACTTCAAGCTTTTCCCCGTCGGCATCGATTTCCTTGCACAGTTCCATCAAGTGCTGCGCCACTTCGATGTGCAGATCATCAAAGTCCTGCGCGATGGTGGCAAATCGCTCACTTTCAATGTCCTGAAACTCTCGCATAGCGACCGCAGCATCCAACCCGGCCGGCTTCTTAGACTGCGCCGACAGTGACGAGATGCCGGCCTCTTGATAGCAGCTCTCAATAAGCCACTTCAGGTGGGTAAAATACTCGTTATGAACCGTCTGTGGGACAGTATACTCGGGTTTGGCTCCTGTGTAATACACAATACTACCAATAGCATTGCTCAAATGCTCCTGCACCACTCGGCTGTTGTGCTCAACAAAGACCTTAAAGCTGCTGCCCAAGTGCATACTGTCCTGGATAACCTTGAGCATCTTATTGATTTCAATCTGTTTTCCCATGAGGCGATAGGCCAGCGACTGCCCCCAGAACCCCACGACAGGCTTGCACCAGCGGCTGAACACGAACGGGAACCGTTTGCCATCCCATTTCTCGTCGAACAGCACCTCATTGTTGATACAGATCGTATGCCGGCCGTCTTTGGCTTCTTCGCCAGACTTAAGATGCCAGCTTTCAATAACAACCGCATATCGGGTGTCGGTGTTGGAGGCAAAAGCACTTTCTCCTTCTAGGATAGATTGCGCTTGGTCAATACTGTTGTGATATTTCTTAGGATACTGGTCCTTAAGCACGTCCTTAAGCACATACTTGACCTGATGAATGTGCGATGGAGTGCCGTAGAAACCGTCAGCCTCGTCAATATATAGTTCATTGGGCATGACACGGTCGAAGTGGATCTTTCCTCCATCACGGTAGATCTTCAAGGCGCCTAGGTCAAAAATACAACCGTCCTTGAACATCTCCTGTATTCTTTGATAAACATTGTACTGCTTAAACATGCCAAGGGTGAATTGTGTAAGTTTCTTAGCCCGTCGGCGCAGTGAGTCGTCGCCTCGTTCTGTCAGTGCCATGATACGAGGCTTATTCTTAGCGATGCGCGAGAACACCGTGTCGATACAACTAGAGGTCACATTATACTTAGGACGTTCGTCAGAAAGCTGCAGCACATTACCGCGGGCATAGCTGTATGGGCTGAAGTTAAGAACGTAGTTGCCACCATACATGCGCAGGCAACGGATGTTAGTCTCACGTCGCGGTGACTGATATCTGTTCAGTCGCTGAACAAGTTCGAAAACAGAGTTGCGCACACCGCTATCATATGAATCATGAAACCAAAACGGTGGGAGCAAGGTAGTTCCATCGTAACCCGAAGCCATAAATACCTCCTATAGGCATCTTTTACGCGAATTAAATAAGCCTATACGCTTATTACGTATTCGAATACAGATATTCTTCTTCTTCCTTAAGTCTGTCTTTCTCGCTATTTACAAACAACTCACCGAGGGACTTCTTAAGTTCCTCTGGCGTCACCTGCACACCGCTCTCAAACGCTCGGGGGTCGAAGGACACGGCAAGCCTACCGTCCTCGCTGATCTCAAACGAGGCAACTCCCTTCGACTTCATAAACTCTGTCATCTCTTTGATGAACGCACTAGAGTGTTCCATTTTAGAATTCTCCGATATATGGTGACGTTTTCCACGCTATTTTAAG
>CAIOIN010000135.1 GCA_903858385.1 uncultured Microcaldota archaeon
ATGTTGCTACATTTAACTACATTAAAGGGATACCATGGACACGAAAGATGAAATGCACGCGAACAGCCAGCCAGCCGACGAATTCGGCTCGGACAGAACCAAGAGATGCATAGACCTGATGAGGCCGGAGGTGCGGGAGATGCTCAATTTGCCTTTGGATAAGAAGGTGGCGAAGAGCATAGAGATAATCGAGGAAGCATTCAAAAAATACAAAAACGTCGGGGCGGGCTTCAGCGGCGGCGCAGACAGCGAAGTGCTGCTTCACCTGACGATGAAGGTAAGGCACGACGTGCCGATCCTGTTCGTCGATACCAGGTACGAATTTCCAGAAACGGCGGGATTCATAGAGAAGATTAGGACCACGTGGGACTTCGAGAGCCTGACAACGGTCAGAGCGGGGAAGGACAGGGTTGAAGAATTCACAAAGAAATACGGCTACGGAAGCCCCGGATTTACCATGGAGTTCAACAAGTACCATAAGATAGAGCCTATGGTGCGGGGAATAAAGACCCTGAACCTAGATGCGTTCCTTGCGGGGATAAGAGGGACAGAGCACGAGGAGCGGGCGAAGGAGTCGATATTCTCACCCAGACACGATCCGGAGCACATAAGAGTGCATCCGCTGCTGTTCTGGACAAGAGAGGAGATAGTAGAGTACCTAAACGCGAACAAACTCGAGCACCATCCATTGTACGACAAGGGGTATACCTCATTGGGATCAACGATCGATACCACACCGAACAAGAATGCAGGGATGCACGAACGAGCAGGAAGAGGAGTAACGAGAGAGAGAATGATGAAAAAACTCAGGGAACTCGGCTACGCGTAAAGGGGGACAAAATTCCCCTTTATTCCGATCCCGGCGAGACAAAAAAGGACCTGCCATCAGAACAAACGGCAATCATATGGACGAACCGAACATAGTCGTGGTTATAATAGATGCCTTCAGGCCTGACCATCTCAGCATGTTCGGTTACGGCAAGGAGACCGATGCGAATCTGAAGAGGATAGCAAAGGAAAGCGTGCTGTTCCGCAATCAGTTCTCGGTTTCCAACGCCACTGCACCTGCAGTGACCTCAATACTCTCCGGACTGCTGCCCAGCAGCCACGGCGTGATACATCAGTTCCCATATACAAAGCCAGAAGAGTTCGAAAAAGTCGAGAAGATAGGCTTCTGGCTCCCGAGCTACCTGAAAGACAGGGGCTATGAGACCATGGCCTTCGACTGGATCAGCTTCTGGTTCGAGAAGGGTTTCGACTACTACAAAGAGTCTGAAGAGGAGATAGAGGGATTGTTCCCTCCGACCAAGATGACTGTGGATCTGGCAATCTCAAAGATAAAAAAGGCAAAGAAGCCATTTTTTGCTTTATTGCATCTGTGGGACACGCATTTCCCGTTCCCGAACACTCCCTACAAAGGGGGCGGACCCAACGAGGCGGATAAGATATTGGCTGACATAAAGGACGAAAAGCAAAGGGCTTACGTCAACAACCGCATGAATGCTGCAAAGCTTTATTCGGTGCAGGATGTCACCAACAAGTACGACGAGACGATAAAGATAATAGACCAGGAAGTTGGCAGGCTGTACGATTTCCTGAAATCTGAAAATCTGCTTGAAAACACGATCCTAGTGATACTGGGGGACCATGGCGACATAATACACGAGCATGGTATTTATTTCAGTCACTGCGGACTGTTCGATGGATCGACAAGGGCACCTATGATAATCAAATTGCCAGGAGTAAAAGGCAAGGAGACGAGCGAGATGGTGCAGAACATCGACATAGTTCCTACAATCTTGGAATTCCTCAGTGAGAAGACCGCTCCCGTGTTTGACGGAAAATCGCTGATACCACTAATCAATACAGGTGCGAAGGTGCGGGACAGGGTGTTCCTATTCGATGGCTTGGCGAACGACGTCAGGGCGGTGAGAACGGGCAACAAAAAGCTGATTGTCGCGAAGGACAGCTTCTGCAACCTGTGCAAGTCGAGCCACCACCATGGCACAGTAGAGTACGACCTGTCAAAAGATCCCGAGGAAACGAAGGACATCTTCTCCAGCGACTCAGAGCTCTTGAAGTTAATGAAATGAACGCGCAGCATGTGCGAAAGTTTATATAGCGGCGCAGAGACATTTTATGCATAGGTAATATCATGGCAAAAGAGGTATTGGAAAAGCGGAAATACACAACGATAACGATACCGACCATACTGTTCCAGAAGCTCCACGAGCAGATAAAAAAGACCGGTTTCTCTTCAGTTTCCGACTACGCAACTTACATCCTAAGGGAAACGGTTTCCGAGATGGAACTCAGGAAGACGAAGAAGACTGACGTACCCAACGTCATGGAGAAGCTGAGAGCCCTAGGCTACATAAAGTGATATTATGCAAAATGTAGAAGATATCCGCAAAATTTCCGATGCACTTTGGAAAGATCCCAGCAAGGAGAACTGGGAAAAGTTCTCGAAAGCCCTAAAGGCCGGCATCAAGTCCGAGAGCGTCAAGTACTATCGCGCAGTATCGAAGAACGGGAAGCCGTCGAACGGAAGGGACATCAAGAGCATGTGCGTCGAGATCCTCGATCCGAAGGAAAAGCTTGTCGCAAAGGTGCCGATGGTCATGATTAACGACGGCAAGACAATCGATGCAACTGCGTATCTCAAAGGACT
The DNA here is from genome assembly GCA_903858385.1 of uncultured Microcaldota archaeon. Taxonomy (GTDB): domain Archaea; phylum Micrarchaeota; class Micrarchaeia; order Micrarchaeales; family Micrarchaeaceae; genus CAIOIN01. Next base: position 2,672 of record CAIOIN010000135.1, read on the forward strand.
GTCCGACTTACGGGAAAAGGAGAAGGAAGAACTGATGCGTCAGAAACTGTCGGCACTCGGCTACATGTGACAATTCAATTGAAGATCCTTGTCCTCGGCTTGTCCCACTTGCGCAGCTTTTGCGGATCCAAGCCCTTTACGAACGATATGTTGGACGGCAGGCCGAAGGCTTCTGCCCTTACATTCTTGCTGTAGAGCTTTCTTGCAGCCTTTTTGTCGCCCTTCAGGGCAAGGAATATGAACTCGCGCACATTCGCCAGCGACATGTACTGCTGCGATTTAGCGCCCTCGAATCCCTTCGGCAGCATGGCGACGAAAGGAACCTTGACTATCTCATCATACAGCATCGTGCCGTGCCCGACGAATCCGTGCTCGTTGAAGGACTGGCCGTGATCGGACACAAGCAGTATCATCTGATCATTACCGAACCTCTTCACAAGATCCTTAATCACCTCGAGAGTGTACTTGTAGCACCTCAATGAAGCCTTGTAGTACAGCTTTTTCCACAGCTCAAGAAGTTTTCCATCAACCTTCTTCTTCAGGAACGACGTGCACCAGTTGAAGTCCTTTCCGGGCGCGCCTACATACGGATCATGGGGCTCCATGAAGTTGATGAACAGGAAGAATGGCTCTTTCAGCTCCAGCTTCTTGGAGGTCGACACCATCCTCTTTCCCCCTTTTTCTACGGGCCAGTTCTCTATGAGCTGCGCCTTCAGTTTCTTTATTATCGCCAATGGCGTCAGCACCGCGCTGGTAGCCACGGCCTCGAAGAACAGGTTCGGATCCTCTCTGAGCATTGCGGTCGATATCTTGAGCAGATCGGTGCCGTACATGCTTCTGTATTTCGCTATCATCGGCTTTATCTTCCTTGAGACCTCGACGACGCTCCCGAAGACGTCCGTGAAGTATGATTCCTCGATGAAGGAACCGAATTCCGTGAAGCCGTACACCGGATGCACGTACGGGTTTGCTGATATCGCGTAGGTGTGGTAACCCAAATCATTCAAGTCACTGACGAAGGTCTTCGATTTGAGCTTTATCTTGTCTATGTCCAGGCATTTGATGTTCTTGCTTTCATGTGCGCCATGCCCGCTCGCGTACTTGCCGGTAAAGAGCGATGCAGCCGAAGGCAGCGTCCAGGTAGAAGGGGCTATGCAATTGTCGAAATAAGTGAAGTTCCCGACCTTCGAGAGCTCCATGCCCTTTGTCCTACTGATGGTGTTGAAGGTGTCAAGCCTCATGGTGTCCATGACAATTATGGATATGTTAAATTTCTTCATGTTGAACCACTGCATCAGGAATTCGCCGTTCTGCCTTTTAACCGTTTTGGTCTGCTCTTCTTGCATTTTGGTTACAACTAAAATCCTTGGCATACAAACAATAATGTTTGAATGAAGCTCGTCGTGATCTACGGCCCTCCCGCAGTGGGGAAGATGACCACAGCCGAGAGGCTCGGAGTGATAACCAAATACCTGGTCTTCCATAGCCATCTTGCGATAGATCTGGTCAGTTCTATAACTCCGGAAGATTCTGGAAAGGTGTATTCCGATTTCCTGTTCAGGATAATCTACGAGACGATCGAGTTCGCGTGCAAGAACGGGCAGCCGGGCCTGATAATGACAATCGCTTACACCGGTTCGGAGAAGCAGAAGAAACTCCTGAAGCGGCTGAAGGCGTTGGTGGAACGCGATGGGGGGAATATCTGCCCAGTGAAATTATTTGCAAGCATGGACGAGCTGAAAAAGAGGGTGGTCAACTCTTCGAGAGATTACTATGGCAAACTGATGAGCGCGGAAGAGCTCGAGGTATGGATGTCAGAAACAGATTATCTTTCAAAGATGGATATCTCAGAATCTTTGGAGATAGACAACACTGGCATAAGCCCGGAGGCAGTAGCCGAAAGCATAAAGAGTTACTACCACCTCTGATCTCTTGCTTAAATCACACTTAAATCCTAGGACACTATGACGGATTTTATGTTGGCGAACTCGATCAGGCCGTAACGAGAATACTCCCTTCCTATCCCGCTTTTCTTTATCCCTCCAAACGGCATTCTTGAATCGGAGTTTGCTCCCCGGTTGACGCATACGGTTCCTGCCTCGATCCGTCTCGCCAAGGCTTCGCCCTTTGCCACATCGCGTGTCCATATGCTGCCGCCAAGGCCGAAATCCGTGTTGTTCGCCAGCTTTATCGCCTCGCTTTCACCTCTTACTGCCATTATCGGGATGACGGGCCCGAAGACTTCTTCCTTAGCCACTTTCATGTTTTTCTTTATGCCAGTAAGTACTGTCGGCTGGTAGAAGCAGCCCTTTTGCCCTATCCTGCTTCCGCCGTACAGGAGTTTTGCGCCCTTGGCCATGGCATCCCGCACCTGTTCCTCCAATTTCTGGAGCTGTTGCGGATTTGCCAATGGGCCTATCTGCGTCTTTGGATCGAGAGGGTCTCCGACTACCAACGCCTTTGTCGCCTCGACCACCTTGTTTGTGAATTCCTCTGCGACTTCAGACACGACGATAAACCTCTTGGACGACGAGCAGCTTTGACCGTTCGAGGACATTCTGGTCTCAACGGCCTTTTTGCCGGCCAGAGCGATGTCCGCATCGGAGAGCACCACGAACGGATTAGAGCCGCCCAACTCTAATACGCATTTCTTAATGCTGCTTGCAGCCACCTTTGCCACATCCCTGCCTGCGTCAAAGCTGCCGGTCAGAGAAACAGCATCAACAAAACGGCTTCTTATCAGCTTTGGTATTGCGGCGTGGTCCGTTATTATCGTCTTGAATACGTTGTCGGGCAGTCCCGCGCTCCTGAACACGTCCTCTATTGCCAACGCGCACATGGGCACGCAATTCGAATGCTTCAGAACCGTGACGTTGCCCAGGGCAAGCGAAGGCAATGCGCACCGCATCACCTGGCTGAACGGGAAATTCCATGGCATCACCTCCAGCACAAGGCCAACGGGCTCGAACGCGACAAAGCTCTTGTGAAATTCAGTTCTGACGGCCTCGTCTTGAAGCCAGCCCTTCGCATTGGCGACATAAAGATCGCAGAGGTCTGCGGATCTGTCGATCTCCACAAGCGAGTCCTTTATGGGCTTGCCCATCTCTATTGTTATCAGCCTGGCGTACTCCTGCTTCCTGCTTCTGAGGACCTCGGCGAATTTTTTTAGGTATCCTAGCCTAGTGTCTATGTTTAAGTCCCGCCATTCAGGAAAAGCGGCCTTCGCGGATTTGCACGCCCCAAGCGATTGGGCGAAGGTAAGCGTTTCAAATTCCTTGTTCAACATCTCAGTTGCTGGATTTATCGACTTTATCATCATATGACTCACGGCATAAGTCTTGGGCACCCAAAATTTAAATACTCTATAAGTAGCGATTCAATTTTTAAGATTAAGCCTCAAGAAGTTTTATTACGCACTGTAATAGAAAGCTTCTCGTATAAATAAAAAGGTGCAAGCATGCCACGTTCAATGTCCAAAAAATTCATGCTTCATCCGCACGAAGCTGTTCTGGCCGCTATCGAGTACTTGATACTAATTGCGCTGGTCGCAACGCCCCTCTTCCTGTTGCAAGTATACACCTCGCGCTTCGCTGGATATGTTACGGCAACAGAGAATTTCAGCTTCCCGCCTCCTTACACCAATGGATTGGAAATCAATTATCTGGGCGCCATCCTGCCGCTGCTTATCTCCATCCCTCTTGCAGTGTACATAAGACGCAGGGTTCATGCGTTGTTCAAAAGACGTTTCAAGAACCTGACGATTCTATTCTTGTTGCTATACGCGATTGTCGGCATGCTGTCGATCAAATACCCACTGATAGTATCGATATCAACCGGCAGCGGTCTCCTTTCGCTTGAGTTTGTAGCGGGGTTGTACACCTTCTGTATTATTCTCCTAAATCCAAACGACCCGAAACTCGTGATACCAACCGCATACATCTCGAGTGCGGTCACAGGTGTCTTGAGCGATTTGATATTGTATGTGGTTTCAGCCCCAACCAATGGGATGGTCCTAATAGTCGGCGGATACGGCCTTCTAGACGGGGATTTTATCATGCCGATAGCCTTCATGTTGGCAAGTCTGCTGTTGATGGAAATCATGAGAAGGCGGAAGACGTAATATCAGAATAGCCCCAAGAGAGCCTCAGCCATACGGGCTTACCCCC